>JAPLYQ010000020.1 GCA_026395475.1 Candidatus Roizmanbacteria bacterium
TAAAATTTATCCTCATCAAACCACCAGTAGATACTCAAGTTAATCCAAATAACAGTATCCGCATCGGGTTTGCGCTTGGCGACCTCAGAGAAGAGCGGTGGCAAAAAGATAGAGATCTGTTTGTTGAAGCAGCAAAAAAACTAGGCGTGTATACTCAAGTTGTATCAGCAAATTCCAATGCTGAGCTACAAAATACACAAGTAGAAAATTTAATTAGTCAGGCTGTTGATGTTATTGTCATAGCCCCTTACGATAGTGAAAAAATCGCTGGAGTTGTTGAGTTAGCTCATAAGGCAAACATAAAAATTGTTGCCTATGATAGATTAATAAAAAATTCAGATGTAGATTTTTATGTTTCCTTTGATAATGTAAAAGTTGGGAATATGGAAGCACAAGGGGTTACGTCAGTTAAAAATACAGGGAACTTTGCCTATATTGGAGGAGCTCCAACAGATAATAATGCCTCACTCTTAAAACAAGGATCAATGGAGGTTTTAAATCCACTTATCAAAAAAGGATCTGTAAAACTTGTTATTGACGAATTTATGACAGATTGGAAACCAGAAGAGTCATATAATACTATTAAAAAATATTTAGCAGCTGGTGGAAAATTAGATGCGGTTGTCGCAGCGAATGACGGTACTGCATTTGGAGCTATTCGTGCACTTAAGGAATATAACATGGATGGAAAGATTCCCGTATCTGGTCAAGATGCAGAACTATCTGCAGTTCAGCGAGTGATCCAGGGAACTCAAACATTAACAGTGTATAAACCAATTCCTGCACTTGCTCAAAAAGCAGCGGAAATAGCAGTTGAGCTTGCAAAAGGGAAAGCTCCCCAATCAAATAGTAAAACATATAATGGAAAAATAGAAGTGAAATCCTTTTTCCTTGATCCAATCATGGTTACAAAAAATAATATTGACGAAACTGTTATTAAAGATGGTTTTCACTCAAAGAATCAGGTATATCAAGTAATTAAATAAAATATTAATAGTAGAAAATATTGTGAATAGTATTAGAAACAGGATTCAAAACACCCTAATTGGAATGATTTTAGTTGTTGGTGTATTTGCTGCAATCATGTTTTTGGTAAACCAGCTTAACGTCTATCAAAATCAAAGGATAATTCAAACGATGACGATGGAATACAGTATTATTTCAATGTCAGATAATTTAATTAAAACATATAATAATGCTGGAAAAAATTCTGGAAATATGCAATTTTTTTCTGAATATCGGACAATAAAAGAAAATCTCCTCAATGTTATTATTTTGTTAAAAACAAGAATTGTATCTGAGGAAAGTAGAATGCTACTTCTCGGTGTTGAACATACAGCAAATATGGTTATAAGTGAATGTGACGCTGGGTTAAAAGAAATAAAAGCAGGTGAGCTTCAGAATTTTTCTGAACATTTTGCTCAAGCACATAAAGAAAATGAGTTTGTACAAAGCAATACAGCAACACTTTTACAAAAAGAGCTTGAATATTTATCTAGTACTCAAGAAAAATCCCAACAGCTTTACTTTATTACCCTTATCACATCATCAATCATTTTTCTTTTTGTTATTTTTGTAATGATTATTTATGCGAGCAATTTTTCGAAACAGCTCATAAACCCAATCGAAAATCTCACAAAATCTGTTGAACAAGTGGCTGCTGGGAAAATGGATGTTTTAATTAACCAAGAGCTCATCAATCAAAAGGATGAAGTGGGAATTCTGTCTCGCTCATTTGAGATGATGGTAATCAATATTAAAGACATGATTACCAAATTGAATTATTCAAACATTCAGATTACTAATTCAAAAGATGCACTTGAAAAAGGGAACACAGAACTTAAGAAATTAAATCAGTTTATGGTTGACAGGGAAATTAAGATGATTGAACTCAAAAAGAGAATTAGCGAACTTGAAAAATCAAGTATGCAACAAGGGAAAATTTAATATATAGTATATAGTAACTATGACAACCTCAAAACTTGAATGGGACGAGAAATATAGTGTAGGCGTACAACAGATAGACAATCAACATAAAAAAATGTTTGATACTATAAATCGATTAATTGAATTATTAGCTAGTAAACCTACACAGAGTGATGTTGATTCTATAGTCAAAGCACTAGTGGAATACAAACAATTTCATTTTAAAACAGAAGAAGATTATTTTGATAAATTTAACTACGAACACAAAGAAGAACATAAAGCTAAACATAGAGAATTTAACTCAAAACTCGTATCACTTATTGATCTCTATAAAGAAGACACAATAGCGCTTGCATTTAGTTTAGTTAATTTCTTAGAAGACTGGCTTATTGATCACTTGATGGTTGAAGACCAAAAATATATTGAATGTTTCCGTGCTCATGGACTCAAGTAATAGTAAGTTCTGAATAAAAAATTATGGGAACTCACCTTAATGTTACAGATATTAGTTTTGGAGACCATCTTTCTTCGATATATCAAAATAAGGAGCAACAGTTTTCTCTTATCGTTCCGTTTGTTATGGATGGATTGAATAATAATAATAAATGTATTTATGTTGTTAATGAGAATTCAAGAGAGGAAGTAATCTTTGAATTTGAAAATGCCGGGTTTAACATAGAGACCTATATTGCTAGTAAACAGTTTGTAATATTAACAGCAGAAGATACTTATTTAAAAGATGGCTATTTTGGTGTAGAGAAAATACTCAATTTTATCGAGGAAACAAATAATACTGCTATTAAAGATGGATATAATGGTCTAAGAGGAATAGGGGAGATGTCATGGGCACTCGCAGATATAGCTATCAATGAAAAACTTATAGAATACGAAATCAAACTAAATAAGTTTTTAACAAATAAACGAATTGTTTTATTATGTCAATATAACGAAAGTAAATTTAGTCATGATATTTTAAACAATATAGTTCGTACCCATGAATCAATTGTAATTTACGGAAAGCTTTACAAAAATAAATATTTTTACATTGCTCCATCATATTTTAATCAGGCAAAAAAACTTCCAGCAGATTCATATCAGACAATAATTGATACGATTATTGAGGAATAAATCTTTCTTATACAGAGTAAATTTTCTGATATATTGGATTGATTGGCAAGGTTTTTGGATAATAAAGAAGAGGAGGAAGGAAAGTACCAAATTCATCGGCAATTTTTTTTGTTTTTTGTCTCTCTCTATTTTGAAATTTACTCCAAAGTTTATATTTATTTTTTGAAAGATGCATGGTTCCAGTACAGTCTTTACTTTTACATAAGCATGCGTGCGAACATGGTGAACATGTCCCTTCATTTGGACTAAGTAAATAAGAAATAGTGAGTTCTTCTCCAGCCTCAATATCCTTTATTGCATAAAATAAAGTATGGCCATTATATAAATAGATCCAACAATTTGGGACACAAGAATGATTTACTAGGTGAGGACCATGTTTTGATAGGTCGGGATAAATAGAAGCATAGTCAGAAAGATACATAAGGTAGAGTCCTTGTTTATCATCCTCCACATTATATTCAGCATTGCTGATTATTTTTCCCAGGTAATCTCCAATAACAGTTCCACGCTCTATTTTGTTTTTAGCAAAAACACCATATCCTTTTTCTTTCGTTTTTTTTACTCTTAAGAAGCTTTTTGGCAATAAAAACATGTGGTTCAAGTGTAACACAATGATTATGGTTAAGAATTAGCCAATATTGGCATGTCCTTTATAAGAGGGAAATACTTGATGGAGAGTGCGTTTTATGAGATGATGTATTTACCATGGTAAGAAAATCGAAAGCTAAATCAAAAATAAAATCGAAAAAAGGTGTCCAGTTAAAATTACTATATCCCTATATAACAATTTTTATTTGTTTAATTTTAGTAGGGGTTGTCTTTTTTTGGAAGCTATCGCAGACAACAGCGTTTACACGAATATCAGGTGATACATGGAGTTTTGTAGTCCCCAAGCATGAAGCTAATGGGCCTCGTTTTGGAAAGGGAATTATCAAACCTCGATTTCCAGTATATGGAGTACAGCAAAGAGTGACAATCACCATTTCAGACACCGCTCCAGTAACAAAAGTAAGTGCATATCTACTTACAGATACAAAATCCTCTGGTCCGTATGAATTTTTGCCAGGAAGTGGAACAAGCTATAACAGTGATTGGACAGGAGTGTGGACACTAGACGATACACATAACAAAAAATATACATTATCTGTCATGGCGACAAGTACCAATGGAACCACAACGGTAAATATTCCTCTTAAATAGACTGAGAGGCAATTGCATCTATCCCAATCAGTGTAGCTCTATCACGAGCGAGTATTTGTGCTTCATCAGTAGTTTTCCATCCCCACTCGAAAAATTCTTTTGATAGAAGTTTTTGGATAGGGTGAAATAAATCTTTTTTAAATGGAATAAAGTACCAGATATCATAGTGCCATTCACAAGTTTGTTTTTTTGGATTTTCAATTTTTGTTATTGTAAATAGGGAGGGTGTATTTATATTTATTTTTTGTACCAACCCCCATTCTTCTTGCATTTCACGATACAGAGCGGCTTCAAGTGATTCATTCTTATCAACATGTCCTCCATTAAATAGCCATAGGCCAGACTTAATATGTTTTCCCATAAATACTTGTCTCTTCTTTGGGTCATAGGCTGCAAAATACACACAAAGATGAGAAAGAGGGTTTTCATCTCTTGTCAGATTTCCTTCAGTTATCCTTGTTATAAACCGCCTACGTACATCAGTATTGAGACTTGGAACATTTTCCAACAAGAGTAAAAGATTACTTTGTAAAGAATTATGCATGGTTCTATTATAATATCAGCATAGTATGAAAATCTTTATTAAAGTAAAACCAAAAGCTCGTGAAGAGCAAGTTATAAAGATAGACTCCACTCATTATTTGGTCCACATCAAAGAGGCTCCGGAAAAAGGGAAGGCAAACAAAGCTGTTATTGAAAGAATGAGTGAGTACTTCAATATTCCTAAGTCCCACCTCAAAATCAGTTCAGGACTCACATCAAAACAAAAATCCATCGAAATTGCAACTACTTAATAAGTAGGAGGTGTCGATGAGTTCTTTTTGACAATAGCTACGGCTACAACAGCTCCAACAATTCCTAATACAACAATCAGGGCAACAATAATAATTACTTGTTGATTTACTGGATTCATTGTAGAGGTAGTCTGCTGAGAACTATTTGAGGTCGATGCGTTTGTATTCAGGCTTGAATTCGATTTGTTCTGTTGAGAACCTGTTTTGTTGCTTCCTGTTCCATCTACTGGGACAATATTGAGCTCTGTTTTGCCTGCAGCTTGTGGAACGGCAACTTCTCCATTCTTTTTTCCAGTCAACAAGTTAATGTTTTCCTTAGTGAAATAGTATTTGTTTGCTTGGGTAAATTCAAAGATGCGATACTTTACATTTCCTCCATTTGGTTTTACAAAATTGAGGTAAAACTCCAAATTCATTGGGGCTGTAGGAAGATAACTTGGTGAAATATAAAAGTACCCATTTTTGTCTGCCTTGGTCTGGTAGTAAACAGAGTCTCCATTCTTTAACTTAACTTGTACTACAGCATTTGGAATTGCTTGCTGTGCCTCATCATAAGCATATCCTTCTACGTAAGAAGGGAGTGGGTCAATGACAATTGTTTGCTGAGATGATGTTTGAGCATTCACACTTTTAAACAAGAAGTCATGAATCGTATTAAGAATGTCTACTGGTAAACTCGCATGTGGAGTTGTGCCGAGTAAAGTACTTTTTATAAATTCGACTTCAATAGCAGAATCGGTAAGAACTTTAGCAATAGGAATTTCAAGTAAATAAAAACCTGAATGATTTGAATCAACTCTTCCCAATTCAATTTTCTGCATTGGAGTACTTCCCTGACCAGTAATCTTCTGGTAAGCTACAACTGTTGTTAAAGGATGAGAGACCTTTCCTTTAATCGTATAGGTTCCCTTGTCAATATCTTTTTGAAAATCATACTGCATATTAATGGGATTTTTTACCATAGGTGTAGCAGTCACAGGATCGAGTGGAATATTTCGGCACTCTGGCATATCTGCCTTTTCATCAATAACTTCATTTGGCTTATAAATTGTGCAATGATTTTTAGTGTCATTATCATCTATAAAGTCATACACCTGAGCCATGTTTGGGCTTGCATGTGGTGTTGCACTAAATTGATAGCCAGCAGGAGGTTGGACAGTAAGAATATATCTTCCAGGAGGAACAAGGTAGTTATAAACTCCATCTTCTCTGGTGGCCGCATTATTTCGTAGAACAGGATTATTGACAAGTGCAACACCTGCTTCATTACGTATAGTAACAACTACATTTGCAACAGGTTCTAAACTTACTGAGTCAAAAACAATCCCGTAAGGATCATGGTGAGTCCATGAAATAACAGCACAATCTTTTCCAGAAGGAGCTTCAAACTTAAAAGTTGCTTGTTGTAATGCTCCGGCGTCCCCTGCAGATCCTGATGCTGGAGGGCGAATCTCTACACCAAAAAATTCATAACCACCACTTGAAGCTGTTGTACCACCAACTGTTGCATCAACTTTAATCTCTTGAGTTGCATCAACTTCAAATTTTGGGTTTGCAGTCGTGTGATTATCAGTGTGAAAAAAAGTTACATTAATTTGACCTGTTCCTCTATTTATTCCAACAGGATTTGCTCCAAATAATTCATCATCATATTGGGTACTCCCAGTTCCACAAATTCTCCCAGTTCCAGACCCAACGCAAGCAACCGTATAGACAGTACTTCCTTGTAAGAAGGTTCCTTTTAAGTATTTTGGAATAGACTGTGGGGAAGGAGGGTCATGCCACGTTAATGAACGGCTATTTCCTGGATCTTCAGGTCGATTGGTCAAACATTTAACAGTTTTTTCTCCTTGCACATTTGATTGAGAAAAAGCTGGAAAAGGATGTGATAATCCAACTATTAAAAAAAGGAGGGTTAGACCAAGGAATATTTTTTTCATAGTATTTAAAATTAGTATAGCATGTTTTAGATTGTCAATGGTATAGTGTAATAGTTATTATTATGACGACTTCATTTAAGGAAAAAATCTACAAAATTACACGAAGAATTCCAAAAGGAAAAGTGGCCACATATGGACAACTTGCTCTTCTTGCAGGAAAACCAAAGGCAGCTCGTGCTGTAGGAAGCTTTATGAGAACTAATCCAGACGCTCCACGAACACCTTGTCATCGTGTTGTTTCGAAAAATGGAGCATTAACAGGTTATTCAATGAAAAAGGGGATTGTAACAAAAAAACACATGTTGCTTGCGGAGGGAGTCCCCTTTATTGGAGAAAAAGTAGATATAAAAAAGGCTCTTTGGACTGGTGTGATATAGTATATATATGGAAACAAAAACAATTACACTTCCCAAAACAACAACTCAGGTATTAGAATATTCTCTTTTTACCACATCTTTTCTTATCCCATTTTTAATCTCAGGCCCTCAATTATTAACAGGAACAATTGTTAATGCACTTCTTTTCCTCTTTGCGTTAAAAGTGAAGTCAAAAAGTGCACTTCCGATTGTTATTTTGCCAAGTATTGGAGCCTTATTGAACGGAATTCTCTTTGGGCGATTTACTGTCTTTCTTCTCTACTTCCTTCCATTTATTTGGGTAGGGAATTATGTCTTAGTTCAAACATTTAGTAGCCTAACGAAGAAAAATTCATTAATGGTTTCAGTAATTGGGAGTTCATTATTCAAATGTGGCATTCTATTTGCAACTGCCTATACACTCACACTTACAAAAATTGTTCCTATGATATTTTTACAATCTATGGGATTATTTCAGTTAGCTACGGCACTGGTTGGAGGCATGGTTGCACTATTTATAAACACAATTATTTCTCAAAAACATGACTGATATTGAACAGTTAAAAACACTTCTTGAAAAAAAAGAACATCTTGTAGCAATGGTAGCACCATCATTCCCCATAATGTACGGTTATCCTGAAATTGTCACGAAATTAAAAGCGCTTGGATTTGAATATGTAGTAGAGGTAAGTGCAGGTGCAAAAAAAACAAATGAAGCAGTTGCAAAACTCCTCAAAGCAAATCCAGAAAGCCGTTTTATCACAAGTCCCTGTGCAAGTTTTGTACGGTATGTAAGGACAAAACATCCTGAGTTTCTCAAATATTTGGCCTTTCAAGCGGACTCTCCTATGGTGGCAACCGCAAAAATTGTTCATGAGACATATCCCGACTACAAACCTGTTTTTATTGGACCTTGTGTGGTAAAAAAGTTAGAGGCAAGTGAAGATTATCCAGAGCTAAACATGTTGGTACTAACTTATAGAGAACTTGAACAAATATTAAAAGAGAAAAATCTTTCAACAATTGCAGCTAACCCTAATGATAAGTTTGATATATCTGAAGGGCCAACACGTATCTATCCATTTGACGGGGGGCTTACGGAAAGTAGTGGCATTCGCTCTTTTTTGAAGGATGATGAAATACGAATTATTTCAGGATATAAAAACTGCGAAGCAACGTTAAAGGAGTTTGAAGAAAATAAAAAGATAAGATTTGTTGACATCCTTTTTTGTGAGGGAGGTTGTATAAATGGACCTGGCGTTTCAAGCCCTCTTTCTGTCCCAGATCGTAAAAAGAAAGTTCTTGAATATGCTGGCTCGTCAAAAAATGCATAAAAAAAACTTCATTATTATATTCATCCTTTGGTCATTATTTTTTGTTGCATTTATAATGCTCGTGGTGAAGACGGTGCCATATATATTTCTTCATAATGATTTCTATGACTATTGGATAGGTGCAAAGCTATTGCGCTCTGGACTATCTCCCTATGGAACCGGTGCATATTTTTTAGAAATAAAAAATAATTTCCATTTAAACTTTCACATAGCAACAGGATACAGCTATCCACCATTTACCGCCTGGATTATGTACCCATTAAGTTTTATCGAACCACATGTTGCAGCTTGGATATGGATGATTTTTTCTTTAATACAGTATGTACTTCTTTGTTGGCAATTCATAGGAAAGTATAGAAATAAATGGATCTATTTTTTTCTTCTTACATTTAGCCCCATTCTTTATAGTATTGCTTCTGGCCAAATTAATATTTTTATATTAACGTGTTTATGGATATGGTTTAAAAAACCAAAAAGTTGGATAGGGTCATTATGTTTTGCCCTTGTCTGCATTATAAAAGTTTATCCAGTGTTACTCTTGTTGCTTTTTATTTTAAAGAAAGAGTGGAAGATGATTTCTCAGATATTATTTTTTATATTTATTTTTGTTTTAATGCCAATCCTTTCATACGGTCCCAAAGAAACAATTTTTTACTTTACTCATGTTCTTCCTAATTTGCAAAATCAAACTAATAGTTACTTTACTTATCAGTCTTTTATCTCCGTTATTACACGATATTTTGGAGCAGGGAATCAATTGATGCTAAGATCTATTAATAATGTTTTTTGTACTACAGTACTATTTCTTCTTATTACGTATTCCTTGACTATTAAAAAATCTCTCCACTATTTGAGTTCTCTTTGGATTGTTGGTCTTTCGCTATTGCCTGGAACGACGACTTTTTGGAATTTTACCCCCATGATATTTGGAATCTTTCTTATATGGGACAATTGGAAAAAACAGACACTAATTGTGAGGTGTCTATTTATTGGTGCAGTTACTATTTCAAACTTTACCTGGCATAGTACTTTTTTGTTTTTTTTATATAAAGATGTGTTAAATAAAGATTTTTATGTGGCTCTAACCTCAACAGGTTTTTTATTTGGAGTAATACTGTTTATTCTTCTTCTATTCTCAACAGAGAAGAGAGAAAAAAATAGCCACTTGACTTAGTGGAAATTGCTTTGTATAGTTTTAACCTATGGCAGTACTTGATACAACACAAACAACATTTAAGCAGGACGTTCTGGATAAAAAAGGACTTATATTTGTTGATTTTTTTGCAGAATGGTGCGGGCCATGTAAAATGACAGGACCTATCGTAGATCAGCTTTCTGAATCGCATAAAGACATGGCTTTTTATAAAGTAAATGTGGATGAAAATGGCGATTTAGCTTCACAATTTTCAGTATTTTCTATTCCTACCTTTGTAATCTTCAAAGATGGACAAATCGTTGGACAATTTTCCGGCGGCATGGGAAAAGAAGGATTTGAGGAAGAAATACGAAAAGTCCAAGGATAAAATTCACCTCTTAATTTATTTTAAACATTCGCACAGCCTTTGTGCCTACTTTTTTAAGAGTTAAATGCGCTCTTTCAAGTATATAAAGAAGAATCGTAGCATACCATCTACGAGCCTCTGATGGAGGAGCTTGCAAATCTTCCATAATTTTGTCATCACTAATAGGCAATTTTATTTTGTTTAAAGCAGCTTTAAACTGATCATCTTCATCTGTTTTTAATCCTATTTTTTTCAAATCAGGGGGGAGTTTTATAGAATCTTGTCTTTTTGAAACCATTTGTTGATGAAGTGCAGCATTGTTTGTTTCTTGTTCGGCAAATTCTTGCATTTCACTTGCTTCAGGTGGTGACATCGGCATCTCCATCTCTTTTGCTTGAGAACCTGCTCCATACTTCATGGCTTTGTATTCTTGGACCAATTCTTCTATTGGAGTAAAATTATGAGGCATGTATTGATTATAGCGGAGGGGGTTAGTAAATGGCTACTTGAATTCACCTGAGTCATATTTCGCCTGACACCCCGTGCAGATATCACAATCTCCTAGTTTATTTTTTCCACCATCGGCCCCACATTTTTGACAACTATGTCCAGGCTTAAGTTCAAATGTTATTTTTTCTTTTTCGTCTTCTGGCTTAATAAATCCAGGAAGATTTTTTCCTTGGGTAATCATTCTAAAATCAGTTGATAGATTATCCAATCCATTTGAAAATATATCTAGCTTTACCACATCTCCTCCACAGCTTCCTCCTAACGTGAGAGTGTCAAGCCCTTTAACTCTCATATATTGTTGTGCCAGCGCTCCATATATCCTGTCAATATCATGCTCAGTAAATGTATCAAAATTAATACCCTGCATAATGTCTGCAACAATGGACGATTTTGGTAATAATCCTGCTATGGATTGACGAATTAACCCCAATGTTTCGGACAATGTATATTGTCTGTTGTCTTTATTTTTATAAATAACTCTATTATCATGTGTCCACTGTTGATTTAAAAAATCATCAATAGACATGTCAGTAAGAAGAGGATTTTGAATAAAATAAGAAACTCGCTCGATATCTGTGAGACGAGATAGTGCCTGTTTGTAGATTGAAGGCATTAATTGCGAAATCCAAGATTCACCACTCAGGGACACACTTATTGCAACATTATTAACCTTTTCTCCATCGGAGAACATCACATAGAGCTGTCCATCAGTATAGGGTTTGATTTCGCGAAATTTATTACGAGGATTGTTATCAAAAACAACTGGTCCAGGAGGACTGTATAGCAAAACTACTCGATTGGGATTATCCAAAGCTCCTGCCACCGCTGATTCAATACCAAATTTGTTGAGGCCGCCACGTTCATCAGAATCAACATTCAGAACTGTGCCATCAGGATATGAAACGACCTCATTATTTTTTAATTGATAATAATTGGTAAAAGAAACTGCAGAGTCTTCAAATACATGATTAATAGTTGTTTCTAGATTTTTACTTAAGTATTGCTCTTTTCTATTTTTATCGCTCAGCGTATTGAGAAGGTGAGCCTCTTCTGGGTTAAATCCTTTTTTTGCTAAGCTGTGGGCAACATTGGGGATAGGAGGTGCAAAAGGGTAAAGACCCACTGGAGATAAAAGAGGGGTTCGGTAAACTTCAGTTGAGGCGATCATACATGGCTCGTGTTTCACACGTTTTGATCGGTCTTCGGACTTCCCTCATTTAACGAGGATCACCGCTGCGGCACAGTTACTGAATTACACAGTATTCCCAACATGCCTTTCCACTTTTTGAGTGGATGGCAACATCAAAACAAATAATAATTTAATGCAATGGAATCCAACAAAAAAGACAACCGTATAAAATATATCTCCTAGTAGGGTGTTACGGAAAAAGGGAAGTCCCATCATATAACAACGCAATAATCCAGCCACACTTTTTTCATACATCGACGAAGTAACCCAAACTCCAAAGTTGGTAATGGTAAAGAAGAGAATTGACCCAGTCAGACTTCCAAGCCCAACTACCAAAGGAGAAGGCTTTTTGCGTAAAAAATACCCAATTCCCACAATTAATAGAAGACTTCCATAGACAAAAGGGATCGTGGAATGAAAGCCAAGAAAAAAGTCCGAAATAACCATAGCGATGAGGGGAATGGTATAACCTCGCCAATTAGGAACGATAATACCTGAGAAAAGAGCTAATGCCGCAATAGGAGCGATATTTGGGGCATGAGGAATGAGTCTCATAAAAACAGCGCTCAGTACAATAACGCAAAACGATAAGAAGGTTTCAAGACGATAGTTTTTCATATTAATATGTTTCAATTTTCCACTCTATTGTATCATGATTTTTTATGACATAACTTCCTGCTCCCACTTCCGCTTGTTTTCCATTCACATAGAAAGCCCAGAACTCTTTATTTTCACTGTTTGCAGTATATCCGTCGATTGCAGTTACAAATGCATTTTCTTTCTGACCTTTTGTTACCACTTTGTGAGCTGAGTTTAAAAGTTGCAAAGCTGTTGATCCAACTTTTGTTTGTATTTTTTGCTTGTTTTTCCCAACAGTCTGTGTCACTGAAAATGTAAAAGAAGTTGTGACCTTGTTTACAGGTACACTTTTTTTATATTGAATAAATGCACAGCCAAAACAAAGGACAAGAAAGACCAGAAAAAGGAATATTTTTTTGCTCATTTCTTTTTTGAGATTGCCTCTTTTTCTCGGTTGAACATCCGAGCATAGGTAAATAGTAAGTCAGACAACCTATTTATATATTTTAAAATTATCTGGGATTCCTCTTTATCTAGTAAGACATGTTCTTTGAAAAAATATACAAGTGATCTTTCTGTTTTTCTACAATTAACTCGTGCTATGTGTGCCCAACAAGATGAAATAGAGCCATTAGGTAGGATAAAATCAGTAAGTTGAGGAAGTTCTTGTGTAAGCGCGTCAATTTTTCTCTCAAATAGAGCTATTTTTTCTTCTTGAGTATCTATATTAATAGGAGCTCCTGCAAGATATCCCATGAAAAGATATAGGTCGTGTTGAATATCTTCAATAAAGGAAAATTCATTACTACTTGAGATATATGCCATCAACATTCCTAAGGTGCTTGAGAGTTCATCAACTGCGCCATATGCTGCGACCTGAGAATCGTCTTTTGAGACTCTTTTTCCACCATAGAGAGCAGTGGTCCCATCATCTCCTCCACGTGTGTAAATAGGCATAGGTTATGAGCATTCAGAATAACCACATCCATAGCATTTTTTACATCCTTCTTCATGAGCTAAAGATGCTTCTCCACAAGATGGACAAATATCAAACAATCCTTTTGGTTGGGAAGGTGGGATAAGTGACGCTTGCGTTGTTGCAGTTATAAGTTGTGGTTCGTCTTTCTTTTCTTCCACATTCTTCCCCATGTTGTAGTGCATTTTTAATACCTTTGCCACTGCATCTGGAAGACTTTTTATTCTATCTTTTCCAAAACCTGTAACTCGTGCTCCGCCAATTCCTTCAAGTTGATTGACAATTTCTTTTACTCTATCCATCGCCGAGATGCTTGATGCAAATCTAAGGGCAAGAGAAATAGTGCGCGCTAAACCTTCTGCCATTGCGGAAATATCACTTCCAGGTTTGCTAATACTAATAAATACTTCCAATGGTTCTGGGACAACTCCTCCATTTGTATTTATAGTAATAAATGCAGTTCCCACAGGGGTATTCATTCGATAAGTTGATCCATGCACTACCATTGGGCGTGGTTTTACTTGATATTGTGGGACAACTATTTCTGGTTTTTTATCTTCCTTTTTATCCATTCGTTCCAGAACTCCTTCTCGTGAACCCTCTCTCATATATGCGATTCCCTTAAGTCCTTGTTTATAAGCAAGCATGTAAAGACGCTTTACATCTTCTACTGTATGACTGTTTGGAGCATTTACTGTTTTTGAAATAGATGCATCAACATATTTCTGGATAACAGCTTGGACATTTACATGTTCTTCAGGTGTGAGCTCTTGTGCTGACACAAACCATGCTGGTCTCTTTAATTTTCCTTCTTTTACTTCTTTCTCATGTTTTTTTATCCATTTCTCATAAATATGATGTCGGATAATATGCTCTCCAAGTCTATCTTTTCGTCTAAATTCAAATTCGTATACAGGTTCAATTCCCGATGTGGTGTTTACCATTAAAGAAGTTGATCCTGTTGGAGCCTGCATAAGAAGAAGAGAATTTCGAATCCCTTTCTCTATGATGCTTTTTTGAATATCATCAGGGAGGGCTTGGATAAACTTTCCTTCAATATATTTTTCCTTGTCGAGCTTTAAGAATGAACCTTTTTCTTTTGCATTTTCAGTTGATGCACGATACGCCTCATCTCTTATAATTTTATATACCTTATCGATAAAAAGAAGTGACTCCTTAGAACCATAACGCATGTGCATTTTTATAAGAGTATCTCCGAGTCCCATTGTCCCAAGACCTATGCGACGCTCTCCTTCAAGCTGTGTTTTTCGAATACCTTCGAAAAAATACTGATCCATATCAATGATATTATCTTGAAAGCGAACTCCAGCTTTTACAACTTTCTTTAGTTCTCCAAAATCAAACGTTCCTTTTCTGTCAACATCATTTCCTTTAACGAGTGCAGATAGGTTGATGGAACCTAAATTACAAACTCCCCATGGTGGAAGTCCTTCTTCACCACATGGATTAACACAGTTGATTCTGTTCCAATACCAATTGTTGTGCCATTTGTTATATCTCTCCATGAAGACGAGTCCTGGTTCTGCAGATTTCCATGCAGCTTCCGCAATAAGATTCCATACATATCGTGCCTTTACTGTTTTTCGAACAACAACTTTTTTTCCTAATGCTTTCCATGTAAAAATATCTCCATCCCATTTTTCATCATATTCAGGATCTGTGGTGTCTGGAAATACAAGGTCCCAATCTGCATCTTTTTCAACAGCTTCCATCAGGGAGTCAGAAACACAAACTGACAAATTTGCGCCATTGATACGTTTTAAATCCTGTTTGACTGTAATGAATTCTTCAATATCTGGATGCCAGTCCCACAACATCAACATAAGAGCCCCACGGCGTGTGCCTCCCTGTTGAATAATATCTTTTGTCGTAACAGAAAAAAGTTCTGCCCAGTTCATTGGTCCGGAAGAAAACCCGTTAACCTTTCTGACTCGGGAACCTCGAGGGCGAAGGGAAGAAAGATTAATTCCAACTCCACCACCACGTGCCATAATCTCAACCATCTGTTTTAGTGTTTCAAGAATTCCCCCTCGTGCATCTTTTGGACTTGGAATAACAAAACAATTATAAAATGTAACGTCATATCCTGTTCCAGCTCCGGCTAAAATTCTGCCTCCTGGCACATATTTAAAATCCTTCATTGCATCGTTAAACTCTTTTTCCCACTTTTTCTTTCCTTCAGGTGTCTTTTCTTGATTTGCCACTGCTTTTGCAATACGTTTCCACATATCGTCAGGTTTTTTTTCTGTAGGTTTACCTGCCTTATCTTTTAAAGAGTAGCGATCAAGAAACACTTTTTCTGAGATGCCAGTGAGTTTCATACGAATGTTATAAATGTATTAATACATTAAATAAATTTTTAACTTAATTTTTTAATTTCTTTTTGAAAATCATCCAATTCTACAAAACGCTTAAAAACAGATGCAAAGCGAATATAGGCAATTTTATCCACTGATTTCAACTGCTTTGCAATTAATGAACCGATAACCGAACTATCCGCTTCAGTTGTATCTCGTTGTTTTAACTCATGCTCAATTTGCGATATCATTTCTTCGATTTGAGCTGCGGTAACAACTGTTTTTTCACATGCTTTTTGCAATCCAAGCCGTACCTTATCTCTATTAAATCGTTCTCTTTTTCCATCCTTTTTTATTACAAGAATGGGGAACTCTTCTGCTCTTTCATAGGTCGTAAAACGTTTTTGACACTTTGGGCAGGAGCGACGTCTTCTTATTGCCACTCCATCGTCCACGAGTCGTGTTTCAATTACCTCTGTATCTGCGTTCTTACAAAATAAACAGTTCATATTTTAGTGTCAATCAAAACTGTAGAACACTAGAGGTAGAAATACAAGGGGTCAATGTATTACACAATGTATCATGCAAATATCTCTAGCCTTGATTAGCAAAAGAGAGATGCAGATGCCATATAATTTATGAACAGAATGATGCTTTTAGGTGGTATTATATATCTATAACTATGCAATCATACATTCTTGACACAAATCTGTTTTTCAATATGCAGGCTGGTCTTCGATTTGGAGACACGACCGAAAAGGTCATAGAGAACATGATTCTTTGTGGAAAACAAGCAAAATTATACATGCCTCCAAAAATAGTTGAAGAATTTTTAAGTTTTTTTGAAAATAAAGAACAAGATTCAATTAAAAAATTATTAGCAGAAATTACTGTTAAATCTCCCGTCATAGATTCATTTCAATTTCCTGCATCTGTTTTTTATACACTTGTAGATGATATCCGAAACAGAAGTTACCGAGGACTCAGAACAGGGGAAGAAGAAATAGAACAAGCAGCACAAGCATTTAATGGAGTTCAGACTTTGACAAAAATGGAGTTTCAAAAAAAAGTAGGAGTACAAATAAAAGGATTTAGAGATAGATACAGACAAGCAACACGAGTAGGCTTTTTAGACAGTGTTGCAGATCTTGATATTATTGTTCTTGCAAAAGAGGTAGATGGAGTTGTAGTCTCAACAGATGAAGGACTTCTTAAATGGTCACGGCTTTTTGGGGTGAAAGAGATGTCTCCATCGGTTTTTGGTGAGAAGATGAGTGCTCTTGTCCCAGATCTTCATCTTCAGGCATAAGATTGGAGAGCCAGTCTACTACTTTATCAGTAAAACTACGTTGAGGCTTTTCTACATACATCACATGTTTTGAAAGTATTGTACTAATACTTTTTTTAATCTCTTCATCAGGAACTATAAGATATGCATGATAGTAATAAGGAGCATTACTGACGAGGGTAAGTACGTCAAAATGGAATTTTTTTGTATAGTAAAAATGAGAAAGAAACTCCCATCGGAGTGTAACTCCTGCGGTTTCAATCCCAAATACAGTAATAATATTCTCTATTTCTGGTGGGGGAGTTATAGTGAGTACATAAAATAAGAAGAGTAATGTGAGGATTGGGACTAGTAACACTTTATCTCCAAAAAAGAACACAATTAAGCTCAAAAGGAGGGCCAGGGCAACATAAAACCTCAAAATACTATTACTACGTCTTTTGTAGGCACGAAGAGGTGCTTTCCACGAAAAAAGAAGCTGAGAATTAACCCCTTGATCTGTTCTGTCCATACCTCATTGTTCCTTACTAGAGCAAAAAAGTCAAATTGAGTTGAAATTTATATCCTATAATGATATAATACGCATACTATGGAACAATTTAATAAGGCTCTTTCTTTCATTCTTGGCCTCGTTGTCGTGGCTGTTTTTATTATCGTAGCCAGCGGAAAATTCAATTTTAAAGGGTTAAATGTTGCCAAAACAACTACAACCGTGAGTGGAACTCCAACACCTAAACCAACCTCAAAACCATGGTTTTTCTTTGGAAGTAAGCCAACTGTAGCTCCAACTGTAAAACCAAATCCAACTTCAGTTCCACAGACTATCTCATATAGTAACAGTACAGGGCAACAACAAAATCAACAAGATCCTAACTTTCATACATATACAAGTGTCAATACCCCAACATCTATTCCTAATACTGGTGTTCCTATAGTTTTGTTTCCTCTCTTTGGGACATCACTTCTTACAGGAATATTCATGAAGAAATCGGGTAAAAGAGATTAATTTTCTTTTATGGAGTGGGAGTAGTTCCACTAAATCCGGGAATATGGAGTATTCCAGATCCAATAAGGTTTACAAGGAATACTGATCCAAGAGTAATTATCAGTCCTGCAATTGCTACATAAATAAGACGTCTTCCATAATTTAAATGTTCTGTGTCTGCTTGAGAAGTA
>JAPLYQ010000081.1 GCA_026395475.1 Candidatus Roizmanbacteria bacterium
ATAGATCCCTCTTCTTATGTTAATAAATCCTTCTTTCGTTAATTGCTCTACTGCAGTAAACAAACGTTCATCTAAATATATTTTTTTTAATTCTTCCAATGAATATGGTTTTTTAAGTAAGAGTTTTAAGACCCCTCCTCGAACTTCTCGTACAGATCCTGCAAATTTCTTTTGTTTGACGTAGTGTTTACTTTTTTTATTTGGATTATCTATTAATTTTCCAAGATGTGCTCCATAATCCATCAAGGCCCAATACCAGTCTCTCGCTTTTTTGGCGTCAACTGTTCTTTCAACAAGTGGTGAAAGATCTTTGTCGGAAATATTTTCCCTATCTTGAAAATAATGATGAATAAATACACGTCTAATGTTTGTCTCAATAAAGGCTACTGGCTTATTATATGCAAACGCTACAATCGAACATGCAGTTGCATATCCAATACCGGGAAGTTCATCAAGCAGTATCGGATCATTGGGAAGAATAGACTTATATTTTGTTATAACGATCTGTGCCGAGCTCCGTAGATATAAAGCCCGTCTGTTATATCCCATTCCTTGCCACTGTGACAATAAAGTGGATGTCTCTGCCTTAGCGAGTGATTTGAAGTCAGGAAATCTATCTATAAACTGAGGATACTTTATAAGCACTCTCGCTACTTGTGTTTGCTGAAGCATTACTTCAGATATAAAAATACTATAAGGAGAAATATTATCTCTCCATGGCATAGCCCGCTTATTAAGCTTAAAATATTCCCAAACTGTTTTCTTAAATAGTATGTCTTGCATTGGCTTACAATTTTACAACATCTGTTTTTCTCTCATACTAAGAAATCCATCTTTAGTCACAACGACATGATCCACAACTTCTATTCCTAATATCTCACCCGCTTGTACCAATCGTTTTGTTGTCTCCCTATCTTCATGCGAAGGCATAGGGTCTCCCGACGGATGATTGTGTGCAAGGATAATCTGTCCAGCGTGATGGCGCACTGCAGGTTCAAACACTTCTCGTGGATGAGCAATGCTTGTGTTCAGAGATCCAATTGATACAACCTCTTTTTGAATCATTTGATTTCTTGTATTAAGATAAAATACGACAAAATATTCCTTCTTTTTTTGCACTTCGTCACGCATAAGAAGCCATACATCTTTTGGATTTACGATTAATTTTGTATTTTTGTTTCCGTAGAGTCTATGTCCTAACTCCAACGCTGCACAGAGCACACTAATTTTTGCTTTTCCCAATCCACGGATTCCAGCAAAAAGCATTGGAGTAATAGAGTTCTTATTTTTATGAATAAGAGGAGTTAAATCTTCCGATATCTGCCTTGCAGATTTTCCTTTGCATCCAGTTCGAATCAAAAGAGCACCTAGCTCACCAAAAGTGAGCTGTTCTGCTCCATATGCGAACAGTTTTTCTTGCGGTTTCATGTATTACTTAAGCCATTCAACATAGCTACACCCTGTTGCACTTCTTGTTTCTCTGTCCCATCCCCCTGTTGAACATTTCTTCATGTTTTTTCCAGTGGCAGTTTGAGTTTTTATGAGCTTTGCTCCGCATTGTGGGCATTCTTCATCTAATTCTTCTACTGGAGCTTTCATCCACTCAAAAAAATTACATCCACTTGCTGTTTTTGTTTTTGGATCCCATTTAGAGGTGGAGCATTTCTTCATTTTTTTATTAAAGCGAGTCATTGTGACTACAAGAGGCTCTCCACATTTTGGACATTTCTCATCTAAAGTTTCAGGCTCAAAAGGCAGCCATTTTACATAGTCACATCCTTCTGTTTGACGTGTCTCAGTATTCCAAGAACCAGTTGAACAGCGTTGTAATTTTTTGCCAGTTTTTGTTGTAACAACTTCGCCGAGTGCTGACCCACATTTTGGACATTTTGTATCATCCATACGATAAAAATAAATTGTTAATAGTATTCTTCCAAGCTCTCATTGTATCATGTCCCCCTCTATCTTTTTTGCACTTCTTACTCACTTGTAATGGAAACGCATAATTTTTTTCTATGCAACGGCTTATAAGCCGCAAAAAATAGAAATTAGCCTATCAGGAAGGTATTATTTCGCTATTAGTGGTCTTAATTATTCTTTTTAAGAAAAGATGCGACAATAAAGGAGAGGATTGATACCATCACGATGGTTGCACCAGCCGGTAAATTGGCATAGTATGAGGCTATTAAGCCCACCAATACACTGAGAAGGGCAATTATTATAGCTACAAACATACTAGCCTTGAAACCCCTCATAATTTGCATTGCAGAAATTACAGGAATTACCATCAAAGCTCCAATAAGAAGTGCACCAACAACTTTCATTACAACAGAAACAGTGAGTGCAATAAGAACCATAAATAAGTGATTGATAAGTCGCACTGGAATTCCACTTGTGCGAGCGCTTTCTTCATCAAAAGAGGTATACATAAATTGTCTATAGAAAAGAAGAAGAATGCTTATGATGAAAGCAGCTAGCACGAAGATTATCCAAATATCTTGATTAGTGACGGTTGTGATACTGCCAAATAAGTAGGTAAATAAATTAGTATTAAATCCATTTGCAATACTAATTAATATCAATGCAAGAGCCAACCCTCCAGGAAGAATCATGGCAAGTATTGATTCACCAGAGACTTGCCTATTTGAACGAATTTCTTCAATAATAAATGCTGTTACAACGGTAGTAAGAATGGTGGTAATAAGCGGATTTATTCCCAAGAGAAGACCTAGTGCAACACCAGTTAGAGCAACATGAGATAATGCATCTGCAATAAGCGAAAGTCTACGAACTACGAGAAAACTTCCTATCAGGGGTGCAATTATCGCCACAATAATCCCAGCCCAAAAGGCTCTAATCATAAATTCATATTGAAAAAGGTTAGTTGTGATCTGCATTTTTATGATGGGTATGAATAATATTACAGGTGTTTGTCTCGTAAGGAATTGTTTTTTTATCTAGTTGCATAACACAATGTACTTGATGTGAAATAGTATGAAGATCGTGAGAGACCAAAAGAAGAGTAAGGTGAAAATCGTGATTTAACTTTTGCATAAGTTCATAAAATTTTTCCTGTGTTTTAACGTCAACTCCAACTGTTGGTTCATCGAGTATTAAAAGTTCAGGATTCTTTACAAGTGCACGAGCAATAAATACTCGTTGTTGCTGTCCACCAGAAAGTTCTCGTAAAAGTTGATGTTTATAAGAAAGCATATCTACAGACGAAAGCGCCTCATCAACCTCATAATCACTTGCCTTTTCCATCCTCATCACTTCATCAACTGTAATTGGCACATGAGAAACAGATAATCCCGCCTTTTGAGGAATATACCCTATTTTATCCCAATCTTTAAATTTTTTTATCGGGGTTCCAAAGAGTTTTACAGTTCCGTTCTGAGGAGTTAGAACACCAAGAATTATTTTAAGCAGTGTCGATTTGCCTGTTCCATTGTGTCCCACAAGTCCAACAAAATCCCCTTTTAAAACATCCATATTAAGACCATCAAGCACATTCCCTGATCTATATCCAAATACGATATTTTTTAAACTTATGACAGGAGGAATATTCATTATTTACAGTTTAATGCAATTTGTAAATTTTCGAGGTTTTCTTTTTGAATGGTGATATATGTCTGTTTTGCAATTTCATCCTTTTTCGTTAATCCTTCAAGTGGATTAAAAACAAGCGTTTTTGCGCCAACTTCTCGTGCAATAGTTTCCGCAATTGTTGGGCTAACCAACTCTTCACAGAAGATATACTTAATATTATTTTCCTTTGCAAAAGTCGCAATATCAGATAATGTTTTTGATGATGGTTCATCTTGTGGTGAAAGGCCTGTAATTGCTACTTCATGTAGGTTGTATCTATTAGCTAAATAACCAAAAGCTTTGTGTGATGTAATGATATTTTTTTGGCTGCAATTGTGAAGTCCTGTTTGAAAATTACTATCAAGTTTTGATAATTCATTTATCAGATTTTTCATATTTTCAGTGTATATTTTGGTATGAAGTGGATCTCTTTTTATAAGTGACTGTGCAACTATCTCTGCCTCCTTTATATAGAGTATTGGGTCAAGCCATATATGTGGATCTTTTTGGTCACTCATAAAAGGTTGACCAACAACAATAAGGCTTGTTTTTTTTGGATTAATATTCTTCTGCAAATTTTTAAGATATCCTTCAATGCCCCCTCCGTTAAGGAAAATGATATCTTGCTTTGTAAGTTCTGCGATGTCACGTGTGGTTGGTTCAAAATCGTGTGGTTCAGCTCCAGCTGGGGTAAGATTTGTTACGGTCACATAAGATCCGCCAATTCTTTCTGCTAAAAAAGCTAATGGATAAAATGATGTGGTGATTTTTAATTTGTTTATGGGGAAAGGAACAAATTGATTAGTTTTTTTTAATGAAAAAAAACCCACAATGCCAATAAACACAACCAACAATATGGCTAACCGTATACGACTTATTGACATTTTTTACATGTTCCAAAAAATTCTAATGAATGTTCTTTTACTTTAAACTGCGACTGTTGTTGCACTTCTTTTAACAAAGCGTCCTCGCACAATTGTATATCCTCAATCTGTCCACAGCTCTCACATACAAGGTGATGGTGATGTTCACAATTGGTAAGTTCATAGCGTACTTCTCTTGCACCCAAATTTATTTCTTTTACTATTCCTAGTTTAACAAAGCTTGTTAATATGCGATAAACAGTTACTTTGTCAATCATTCCTTTTTTTGACTTTACCAAAGTGAGAATTTGAAGAACGGTAAGTGGTTTCTTTTGAAGTACTTGTATAACTTCCTTTTTTTGAGATGTAAGTCTTTGACCTTTCCCCTTCAATAGCTTTGCAATGGTATCCATACACCTATATTATCGCAAATGATTTGCAATAAGTCAATGAGAGTTTATAGGTAAAACTTCTTCTTTATCTCCCTGAATAATATACACTTGGTCATTCCTCAATGGGACAACCTCATATCCTTTTCCTCTCCATCTTTTCATAATATCATCAAATTTATGTTGATATTTTTGTTCTCCATAATGGGGCATTATAAGTTTATTTGAAGATCCAAATCCATTAAATGAATGAAGGCTTGTAATACTTTTGTCATCAAAGTCTTCAATATATTCTATTGTTTTACAGGCCAGTGCAGATCCTGCACTGGACCCAACATATATTACTCCCTTCTCAATAAGTGTATTTACTATTTCGAGAAATCCACTTTCCTGTGCTTTTTCAAGAAGGTAGTAGGTATTGCCACCACTCACAAAAATTACATCAATATCTTTTAAATCAGTAGTAAGCTGCTCTTTTGTTTTATTCTTAATGTCAACGTCAATCATCTTAAAACCCATAAGCTTTAGTTTCATTTTATCTCCATAAAACCATGGTTTTATTTTATACGGATCAGCAGCGGTTGGAATAAATGCAAGACGCAACTCACTCGGTTTTTTTGGGAGAAAAGGAAGAAGTAAGTCTGATACAAATGCAAAATAAGATGCTAAAAAAAGTGTTTTCATTTCCTTATTTCTTTCTATCAACTAATCCACCAAGATAGTGTGCTTTATAGATTTCCTTTCCATCCTTCAAAATAATTTCTTCACCAGAAAATTTTGAAATGGTCCCCATCCATGAGTTTCTATATGTAAATTCTCCATTGTTCATTTCCTGTGGACCTCTAAATGGTGACTCTGGTGGCATTGCACGTAAGGCTTTCTGTAAAGTTGGATAAACTGTTTCAGGAGTAATTGTAGAATCTATCGATCCGTAATATACCATTATCCATGCTGGTTGATCTTTATAAAAAACTATCTCTCTCCCACCATATGGTTCACCTCCAAAAAAATTGTCATGGAAACTCCAATTTTTTTGTATATAACTGATGGTAGTTGATCTATCACTCTCTTTCTTATTTAACGACTCATCGCCCGTAGCATAGGTATGTTTATTGGCATCTACTAAAAAAGCTCGCAATTCCTCTAAATTCATTGTTTCAATTGTACTATTTATTCGTTTCCAAAAGTAGTATATACTCAAATCATATGAATACAAAACAAAACTTAATACTCGTGTTTATCGGCGTTGCTGTTATCTCACTTATCGTATATTTTTCTATCCCTAAACAAGTGGAAATTCCCCACTATCATGCGGGATTTTTAGTCTATATTGATGGCCAAAAACAAGACTATTCCGATACCCAATATATGTATCTAGATTCGTGCACGGTGCTTGATAAGCAAAAAAACCACACAATGGAAACGCCAGATAAAGTTCATCTCCATAATGATGTTGGAGATGTCGCACATGTGCATGACGATACTTCAACATGGGCAATGTTATTTAAGAATCTTGAAGTCAACTTCCCACCTAATGAGCCTCTGGTAGGATATAAAAATGGAGAAAAGGTAGATAATCTTATTAATACACCCATCAAGCCATACGATAGTGTTATTTTTATCATCGGCAGTGAGGATGGTATAGATAAAACACAGTATGTAACCAAAGCACATATCCAAGATGTCGAGGGGAAAAGCAGTGTCTGCAATAGATAATAGAGTTAGCGAGTGACAGTTTCTCCTGTAGTTGAGTTGTAGCAACTCGGAATCATTGTTTTAGGATAATCAGGATAGTCTTTAAGTGCTTCACACATAATCATTCCATTGCCATCCGCAACAATTTTCCATTCTGATCCAACTTTTTTTGCGTAAAAATAACCGCCCCCACCCTGATTCTCACTTACTGATCCACTTGCATATATCCCATCATTTTTATTTACACTTACATTAATTTCTAAGGTTGAAGCCCAATTATTCTTGGTAAACAAGGCTTGCTTTATAAGATCGGCATCTGATACTTTCGCTTCTTCGCATTTTTCTTCCCAAACACGCAAACATTTTTGCTTAGCCTCACACCAAGAGTATCCTGCAGAGCCAATACAACCATGAGTGTCTTTGTCTCCACCAACTAGCTGTTTTCCTTCACTTGTAGCAAGAGAAGGATCAGTTAACATGGGAACCTCAACAAATGATGTTGGAGAAGGCGCTTGTATTGTGGGGGTTGGAGTCTCTATTTTTTGATTATTTTTTATCAATAAAACATTGGCAACTCCCAAAATACCAACAATGAGAACTAGTCCACCTATCAATAAAGTGTTTTTCATATAGTTATGATAATAGATTTTGTATTTACTTTACAAGTACCAACTCTTTTTCTCTTTCACCTAAGTATGTCTCTCTTAAATTTTTCGTAAACATCGTCGAAAATGGTTTTTTCCCATGTATAGGAGAAACTTCATCTTTCAAATGCTGAAGCA
>JAPLYQ010000139.1 GCA_026395475.1 Candidatus Roizmanbacteria bacterium
TCTCAATTCCCTAAGAGAAAAAGGGATAAAAATCGCTGTCATTACTTATGCTTATCGT
This sequence comes from Candidatus Roizmanbacteria bacterium, assembly GCA_026395475.1. GTDB lineage: Bacteria > Patescibacteriota > Microgenomatia > UBA1406 > GWC2-37-13 > JAKBEU01. Next base: position 59 of record JAPLYQ010000139.1, read on the forward strand.
TGGTACATTGACCTTATGATTGCTCAATTTGAGTTGGCACCTTACATTGGTATTTGTATTAGTGCTGATGAAGTGACAAAGCCAAAACCAGATCCAGAAGCCATCTTAAAAGCAACAACTTTCTTCCAGATTAATCCAGAAGAATCTATTATGATTGGAGATTCAAAAAGTGATGTATTGATGGGAAAAGCTGCCGGTAGTAAAAGTGTCCTTATGTATCCAGACGGGTATGAAAAATACTATGATTATTCTAACTTAAAAAAATCTAACCCTGATTTCATAGTAAAAAACTTACATGAGCTTCTCGCTTTGATATAATTGACCCATGACACCACTTGAAGGAAGCAGATATGAACCTGTAGCTGACATTGTAGGAAGAGTTGAATCTGTTCTCCCTAGAACTACACTTCCCATAACCCTTAAAGATGGAAACGTACTTCCTCAAATAACACCAGTCTTAATTGTTCCTAATCTACTAAGAAGTATGGTCGATGACCATGCTTTGAATTTGGTGTATTTAGATTCTAATAATACAGTGGATGCTCTTGATGTAAACAAAATTTCAGGACTTGACGTTGTCACCGAAAACGACCAAGTCTATGTGGAAACTACTTATTTTGGTTTGAAGGACAATACGATGGAACAGGTTAAACGAAGATTAAGGATTAAAGGAATTAAGTTTGGCATTCAGGAAAATCACGCTAAGGCAGGGGAAATCGAAGATTTTTATCTCGTTGCAGATGATATGCAATATGTTGGTCAAGCAGGCAAGGATCCTGAAAGAAATTTTCCATTTTGGAGATTGGGTATTTATGGGCCACCAGAAAACATGAGAGAAGTCTTCCAACCATCACAGACAACAGAATAGGTTGTTACTTTAAATCCAAACTCTTTAGGAATTTAGTAAACTCTTCCTTAGTTTCTTCATGTTGAAGCGCAAATTCAATTACAGTCTTAAGGTATTCGAATTTATTGCCTGTGTCGTAGTATCGTCCATTTTCAATAACTACAGTGTACACAGGGACTCCTTCTTTCTTAAGAAGATTGATTGCATCAGTAAGCCAAATTTCTCCACCTTTTCCTGGATTCAATCTTTTGAGAGCACCAAAAATATCTGGAGGTAAAATGTATCCACCGTGAGTTGCGATATTTGATGGAGCTTCATCTGGTTCTGGTTTTTCTACGATTCTTTTAATTTTATGGACATTACCTTCCACATGTTCCAGCTCTGCAATACCATAACGCCTTAAATCTTCTTTCTTATCGATCTTGACACCTGAAATAACAATTCCTCCATATTTTTCGTATACATCTATCATCTGCTTTAAGCGAGGAGGTTGAGAATAAATAAATTCATCACCCCACAGCACTGCAAATGGTTCATCTTCAATTACTGGTTCGGCTGCAAGAATAGGAGTTCCATTTCCATACGGACCCTTTTGACGAATATAGATAAAATTGGCCATATCGGAAATTTTGCGTATTTTTTTTAGTATTGCTTCCTTATTCCCGCTCATTAAATTCTTTACAAGATCTTCATTAGGTACATCAAAATGATCTTCAATAGCTCTCTTATTCGCACCAGTAACAATAATTATGTTTTCTACTCCAGAATTAACTGCCTCTTCCACCACATATTGAATGACTGGTTTGTCAACAACTGGCAACATTTCTTTAGGCATTGCTTTTGTTTGAGGAAGAAATCTGGTTCCAAATCCAGCTGCAGGAATAACAACCTTAGTGATTTTTTTATGCATAGTCTTTATTCAAATGTAATAGATAATGGTTGAGTCATTTTGAGAGTACCATCTATTGCAGCACCAATTACGGAGATACCTTTAGCAGTTGATGTAAGAGTTGCTGTTGCCTTACCTTTTTCATCTGTTGTTACTTCTGCCATGTTTAATTGACCAATTGTGGCTGTAATCGTTACTTTTCTATCTTTAACTGGCATCCCTTTGTCGCTTCTAATAAAAACACTTATGGTGCTTTTTGTTGTTCCATCAGCCTTTACAAGCAATGGGTAGGCAAAAAGGAGGGATGCTTTTGCACTTGGAACATAGTCTTCTTTAGCTCGAGTAATTGAGGAAAGTTGAGTGCTAAATAGAATAGAAGAGGCAAATACGGTAAACAAAAGAAAAAAAACAAGCAAGAGACCGCCTAATTTCTTATCCATAATTACGTAATTATACCATGAAAAGACGATGTCAAGAATACTTCTCGAGGTATAGTTAGTAAACCTAAAATCATAAGTTTTTTATTTTTACTCAATTTATAAATTGATTTTAATTTTAAATTTCAAATTTAAAACTAACTCTCGTGTAAAAGTTGGAGTTTAGATTGTCATACATATCTATTACATATGGTGTATAATCCATATTGAAAGTAAGCAGAGAGTATGTAATAGTTAGGTATATAGCCATTTATATTTTATATGCTCTATTTTTCCGAACT
>JAPLYQ010000148.1 GCA_026395475.1 Candidatus Roizmanbacteria bacterium
GCGGTGGCCGACGCACCGGCGGGCACCAACGCCACGCTGACCACCGTCGAAGACACCGCCCTCACCCTGACGCCGGACAATTTCGGTTTTTCCGACCCGAGCGATAGTCCGGCCAATGCGCTCAGCGCGGTCAAGATCACGGCCCTGCCAATGAATGGAAGCCTGCAACTCAGCGGCGTTGCAGTCACCACCGGGCAGGTCGTAAGCGCGACCAACATCGCAAACGGCAACCTGATCTACACCCCGGCTCTCAACGGCCGTGGCACCGGCTACGCCAACTTGACGTTTCAGGTGCAAGACGACGGCAGCACCAACAACGGCGGCGTGGCGCTGGATCCAACGGCCAACACCCTGACCTTCGACGTCACACCCGTAAACGACATACCGGCTACGTCCGACTTTGCGTTGTCGGTCAACAAGAACGGCTCGCTGACCGGGATCAACCTGACCAGTCACGCCAGCGATCCCGATGGCGGCACCAGCAACACCACCGATGCTGCCATTACCAGCTACAAGGTGGTGGCTGTTCCTGACGCGGCAGCGGGCTTGCTGAAGAAGGGCAGCACCACCCTCGCTGCCGGCGCCACGCTGACCCTCATCGAGGCGGCTAGCCTGACATTCGTCCCGACCACCAACTACATCGGTAGTGCCACATTTACTTTCCAGGCCATCGATGCGGCGGCCGAAGTCAGCAACACCAGTACTGCCACCATCACGGTTGCCGGCGTCAACCTCGCGCCGACGGTCACGGTGCCGGGGGCGCAGACCGTTGCCGAAGACGCATCGCTGACATTGGCGGCGAACATCACCCTGGCTGACTCGGATGCCGGGAGTGGCGTGGTGCAGGCCGCTCTCAGCGCAGCGCACGGCAACGTCACGCTTGCCGATCTGACAGGGCTGACGGTAACGGCCGGTGCCAACTCCAGTCACACCGTGACGGTGCAGGGCACGTTGGACGCCATCAATGCAGCACTGGCGCGTTCCAAAGTGAGTTATGCGCCGGACCACGACTATCCCAACAGTACCAGTTCCGCTACCGACACCATCACTGTCGTAGCCAACGACCTGGGCAACACGGGCGGTGCAGAAAAGACCGCGACCGGATCCATCACCGTCACCGTCACGCCGGTAGCCGATGCGCCGGTGAGCGCTGCATCCGGCAACCTGCCGACGCTGGCGTCCGTCGCTGAAGACGCCACCAACCCGGCCGGCGCAACCGTGGCCAGCCTGCTGTCGGGAAAATTTTCCGATGTGGACGGCAACACTCTGGCCGGCGTCGCCGTCAGCGCCAACACCATCGATGCCACCAAGGGCGAATGGCAATACTCGGCCGACGGCGGTGCCAGCTGGAGCGCTATAGGCTCAGTATCCACAAGCAGCGCCTTGCTGCTCAACAGTTCCGCCTTCCTGCGCTTCCTGCCGGCGGCGAATTGGAACGGCACGCCCGGCACGCTGACCCTGCAGGCCATCGACAACAGTGCCAGTCCCGGTCGTACCTACACCACGGCGGGCTCGGCCAAGACCATCGATGCCGGTGCTGCCGCCACCGATCTGGACCCGACCGGCGCTCTGCTCAGCACTTCGGTGACGCCGGTCGATGATGCGTCGGTGCCGGTCGCCGATACCAAAGCCGTCACCGAAGAAACCGCCGCCACCGGCAATGTGCTGACCAACGACAGCGACATCGACAGCACGCTTACCGTGGCGAGCTTCCAGGTGGCCGGTGATGCGACGGTATACACCGCGGGTCAGACCGCCACCATCACCGGCAAAGGTACCGTCACCATCGCTGCAGACGGCAGCTATACCTTTACCCCGGTCACCAACTGGAACGGCAGCGCACCGGTGGTCACCTACACGCTCAACACCGGTTCGACCAGCACGCTGAGCGTCAGCGTGACGCCGGTCAACGACGCCCCGGTGCTGTATGTACCCGGCCAATCGGTCGGAGAGACGGCTCTTACCGCCACAGTTGAGGTGGGCAGCACCCTCACCTTCTCGACTAGTGCGATCCGGGTCATCGATCCTGACAACACCGACGCCCAGCTGACTTTCCGCCTTGAGAGCCTGCCTACGCGCGGCGTGTTGCGATACAACGGCAATCCCGTGGGCGCGGGCTCGGTTTTCAGCTACGCCAACCTGGGGCTGCTTGTCTATACCGATTCGGGCAGCACCGACGGCACTGATCATTTCGACGTGACCCTGCGCGACGGCGCCGGTGGCGTGGTGGCGAGCACGGCGGTCAATCTGGTCGTGGGCGGACACAATTACGCGCCCAACGGCATGGGCACCCTCACCGGTTCGGTCTGGGAAGACCCGACCAGCTACGGCAACCTCAGCAACAACAACGGCAAGCTGATTTCGGCCTACAGCGGCTACGCCTTCAGTGACACCAATGTGGCAGATGTTAGCGCGGGTGCTAATGGCTACGCCATCGTCGGCAACAGCGCCGATGCCGATACGCAGGGAAGCTGGCAATACTCGACCGACAGCGGCACGACCTGGTCCGGCATCGGCACAGTGGCGAATACGTCCGACGCTACAACCGGTGCGCTGGTGTTATCAACAAGCACGCTGGTGCGCTTCAATCCGGTCGTAAACTACAACGGTACGCCGCCGGCGCTATCCGTCCGCGTGCTGGACAGCGCCTACACCGCGAATCTGTTTTCAGCCAGCGGCGTCAGCGAATCACGGATCTTCATCAAGGGCACGACGCCAGGCGGCACGAGCGCCGTTTCTGCTACCGCCAACACCCTCACCATCACAGTCAATGCGGTCGACGACGACCCCGTGCTGGCGACGGCTGCCACGCTGAACACCGGCGTCAAGGTTCTTGATCAAGCCCTGGCCCTGGCAAGCGGCACCATCAGCGGCACTGTCACCAACGCCCTGCTCGCCTCGACAGACGTCGACTCCAGTGCCAGTCAGATCCGGTACACGGTGACCTCGGCGCCGACCAAAGGCTGGCTGTTGAATGGCGGCTATCTGGTGACGGTCGGGAGCAGTTTCACCCAGGCTGACCTCGATGCCGGTTCGATCCGTTATCTCAACAACTACAGTCAGGGGGCGACCACCGACGCCTTCACGGTGACGGTGACCGATGGCGCCACCAACGTGGTGCTTTCGCGGGTCGGCGGCATCTATGTCGATGGCTCAAACACCACGCTGCAGTCGATCAGGCTTGACATCAGCATCCCGGGGGATGTTCCCCGCCCCAGCGGCGGCGGCAACAACGGGGTCTACGCCTACTACGACTACTACACGACCAACGAGAACACGCCGATCGGCGTCACTGTGGCGAATCTGGCCACCAACGACGTGAAGCCAGATGGTTGGGCCGTGACCGGCATATCTGGGCCCACAACTGCGCATGGTACGGTTTCCTTGTCTGGCGGAACGGCCACCTACACGCCTGCTACGGGGTATGTGGGTGACGACTACTTCGACTACACGCTGTCCGGCGGCGCAACGCAAATTGTGTTCACCCGGATCACCTCTTCGCCTGCCGCGCACTACAGCGATATCGCCAGCAGTTCGAGCGCCACCATCGTCGGCGTTTACGGTTCCGTGACCCTGGGTGCCGATGGCGCATATTCCTACACCGTCAACAAGACTCTTGATGCCGTCACAGCGTTGACGGGCGTGCAAACGCTCAGCGAAACCTTCTCTTACAACGCAACCGCCTCAACTGGTGGCACCAGCATCAACGGCAGCTTTTCGGTGACGTTCTCCCATGTCAATGTTGCGGACTCGGGAATCAACCCGTTGCAGCTGACCGGGCAAATCAACCGCACGCCCAGCGCCACCGGCCGCGTCTACGTCACGGTAGTCCAGGTAAACAAGGCGCCGGTGCTCGCGGGAGCTTTGTGCATGACGGTTCGGAGGATTTCACCTCGAGCTTCGGCTTCTCTTACACCGACGGCACGGCGGTTGCACAGAACGGCAGCGTCGCCATCGACATGACGCCGGTCAACGACGCACCGTCGCTCAGCGTGTCCGGCGCGATGTTGAGCGAAGGCGGCGGTTACACCTTGACCATATCGGGGTCGGACGCCGATGGTGGTGGCGACAAGAGCAGCGGGCTGGCGGCGGTCAACACGCTCACCTATAAGTTCACGGATCTGCCGGATAACGGCGAGGTGCGACTGGTCAATGCGAATGCGACCTATAGCGCAACCGACGCCAGCACCTATACCGTAGTCACAGCGGATACCGTGATAGCAGAGTCCGCGCTCTCGGGACTTAAGTATCAGCACAACAACAGCGAAACATCGAGCGACAGCTTCACCGTTGAGGTCAATGACAACACGGCGCAAAGGAATTCAACCACTTCGCGCACGGCATCCATCACCGTATTGGCAGTCAATGACGACCCCGTTCTGGTAAAGGACACCAGCCTGAGCAGCGCCCTTACCGACAACACCGGCGGCGCTACCCACAACCCGGAAACACCAGCCTACGTCCAGACATCGTTCGCCACCTATGAGGGCGCGACCAAGGTTATTGACAACACCTATCTGCTTGGCTCCGACCCGGACAACGCCGACAACCAGTTGCAGTTCCGCATCACCAGCAACGTGACCAACGGTCAGCTGAAGCTCAGCGGGGCGACACTGGCCACAGGCAGCGCTTTCACCCAGGCAGACCTGAAGGCGGGGATCGTTACCTACGTTCACGACGGCAGTGAAACTACGACCGACAGCTTCGCGTTCACCTTGTCGGACGCCGGCGGCGGTCTCGAGCCGGGCGGCATCTTCAGCATCGCTATCACCGCCGTCAACGACGCGCCGACCATCATCCTGCCGACAGACCGCCTCGCCTCCGAGGAAGTGTCGCTGGCCATCACCGGCATCAGCATCGCCGACACGGATGCGGGCAGCGGCAATGC
>JAPLYQ010000015.1 GCA_026395475.1 Candidatus Roizmanbacteria bacterium
AAAAGCATGTCCTGTCGCTGCAATTATTATTACTGATGAAACTGGAAAACAAGTATTTCCGGAATAACGTTTGTTACTAAAGATACAACATATATCATATGCAATATACCTGGAAAATCGGTGGGGAAGCTGGATTTGGAATAATGACAACTGGATTATTATTCTCCAAAATTGCAGCACGACGCGATCACTATATTTTTGATTTCGTAGAATATCCGTCCCTCATTCGTGGAGGACATAATGCCTATGAGGTGAATGTATCCGATGAGCCAGTATCTTCGTTAAAGAGGGACATTGACGTATTAGTTTGTCTAAATAAAGAAACATTCGATCTTCACAAAAAAAGATGTATTTCACAAGCAAAAATCATCTTTGATCCTGAAGTTTTTACACCAGAAGGTGACATTATACCTATCCCAGTTCCATTCACTGCCATTTTAAAAGAACTTCAAGGGCAAGTGATCATGAAAAATACAATTGCACTTGGTGCCTCATTAGCGATTTTAGGTGCAGATTTATCAGAATTGAACTCAATCTTTGAAAAACAGTTTGCCAAAAAAGGGGAAGCTGTTGTCTCATTGAATCAACAATTTGCACAAAAAGGATATGACGCAGTCATGAATGCAAACAAAGAGCATGTAATTTCTGTTCTTGGCAAAAAAGAAACAGGAAAGAAATTGGTTATAAATGGGAATGAGGCATTTTCATATGGTGCAGTAGCGGCAGATTGTCGATTTTACTGTGCATATCCAATGACACCTGCATCAACAGTTCTCACAACGCTCGCAGCGTGGGGAAAAAAGACTGGAATGGTAGTTCGTCATGCGGAAGATGAAATTGCAGTCATCAACTCAGCTATTGGCGCTTCATTTGCTGGAGCACGCTCTTCTGTGGGATCATCTGGCGGCGGTTTTGCACTCATGGTTGAGGCAATTTCTATGTCTGGAATTACTGAAATACCAATTGTTGTATTTTTATCTCAGCGCCCAGGTCCCGCAACAGGAATGCCTACATGGACAGAACAAGGAGAACTTCTTTTTGCCATTCATGGAGGACATGGTGAGTTCCCAAAAATAATTCTTGCACCAGGAGACCATAAAGAAATGATTGAGCTTACTCTCAAGGCGTTTGATTTGGCAGATATATATCAAGTACCAGTCATAGTGTTATCTGACATGTTGCTATCAGAAGCCCACATGTCGATTCAATACGATGAGATACAAGGAGAAGTAAATAAATATGTTCCCAATAGAGGGAAATTAATTGCAAGCGCAGATGAGACGTATAAACGATATCTTCTTACCGATGACGGTATTTCACCTCGCTTAGTACCAGGAGAGTCTAAAACATACTATCAATCTAATTCATATGAACATCTTGAAGATGGTCATACAACAGAAAGTGATACTGAGCGTATTAAACAAGTAGATAAACGGGCCCTAAAAATGCAAAAATACATGAGCGATCATTTTGTCGCTCCTACCATCATTGGAGATATTAATAGCGCACAAACTGTATTTGTTGGATGGGGCTCAACCAAGGGAGTTGCATCTGAAGCAATAAAACAAGCAACAGAGCTAGGAAAAAAGGCGGCATATATTCATTTTTCTTATATGTATCCTTTGGATAAAAATAAAATAAAAACTTTAATTTCAGATAGTTCTAAGAAATATATTCTTGTTGAAAACAACTCTGAAGGACAGCTTGGCAAATTGTTACAAATGGAAATTGGCGTATCATTTGAACATAAAATTTTAAGATATGACGGAAGAGCCCTTACTCGTGAACAGTTTATTGAAAAAATATGAGCACACTACAAGACTTTACAGGATATAAACCAACATGGTGTCCCGGGTGTGGTAATTGGGGCATTGGAATGGCATTAAAAATGGCATTTGTAGAGATGGGAATGATGCCTTCATCAGTCATGATCTCATTTGGCATTGGATGTTCCGGTAACATGAACGATTTCATCAATGCATACGCAATGCATGGACTACATGGACGAGCAATCGCAACTGCAGTTGGCATGAAGTTGGCAAATCACAAGATGCCAGTATGTGCTGTTGTTGGGGATGGAGACTGTTATGGAGAAGGTGGCAATCACTTCCTTCATGCATGTCGAGGAAATCATGACATCAAGGTTATTATTCATGACAATAGAGTGTATGGACTCACAACAGGTCAGGTTTCACCAATGGCTGAAAAGGGACAAAAATCAAAATCAACCCCATCGGGTATCATCGAAACACCGGTTGATCCGCTTGCACTTGCGATAACTCAAGGGGCAACTTTCGTTGCTCAAACATTCGCAGGTGATACTAAGCATATGGTTGAGACACTCAAAAAAGCATTTGTACATACCGGTTTTGCGATTGTGAATGTTTTACAACCATGCGTTACATTTGAGAAAAAAAATACATATGCGTATTACATGCAGCATGTATATAAGCTTGATGCAGCATATGATCCTACAAATAAAATGCAGGCATTAGCAAAAGCATTTGAAATACATGAAGAAAAATATCCACTTGGTGTCATCTATCAGGCACCAAGAAAGGCTTATCATGAAGAAGCAGTGGCAGACATTACTACTCCACTGATCTCACAAACACGTTTTCAAGACTTCAATAACCTTGTTGAAGAGTTCATTTGAGCCTAGATGAATATTGACAATTAGCAAGCATTCTGCTATATTGCTAATTGAAGTTATAGGCAATATTACGAATTATCTTATCAACTTTTATGGTATTTCTCATGGGACCAAAAACACAAACATCAACCTATCCAGTTATTGCAGTCCGGGACGGAATTGTATTCCCAAAAACTGAAAATGTATTAGTCTTTGGACGAGCAAAAAGCATCGCAACCATCAATGAATCACTAAAAAAGGATAAAAAGATGGTGCTTATCATGCAAAAAAACGTCAATGAAGAAGATCCAAAAAAAGAAGATCTTTTGACTGTTGGAGTACTTGTTTCCATTGAAAAAACAATCATTGGTGAAAAAGGGGAAGTGAACGCAATGGTAAAGGGAATTGAAAAAGTAAAAATTGTGGAATATACCAAGGAGGTACCTTATTTTGAAGCAAAAGTCGAGCAGGTCCCAGAAGTAGTTGAAGTAGGAGATGAGATTGATGCAATGGTGAAATACATCTCTCAGCAAATGAAAAAGGCAATTAATCACGGGAAGGCAGTCGACTTCGTGTTTCTCATGAATATTCTCAATGTATCAACACCTTCAGATTTTTCTTATCAAATTGGAGCGGTTCTTGAACTGAAAGAAGATGAGCGCCAAAAACTCCTTGAAGAAACGAGTCTTAAAAAACGACTGCAGCTTGAGGTGGAATATATCAATAGAGAAGTAAAAATATTAGAGATCGAACAGAATATTTCTGCTAAGACTCAGAAAAAATTTGAGAGAGGTATGAAAGAAACGTTCTTAAAAGAAAAAATGAAAACAATTGAGGAAGAACTTGGTGGGGGAGATGAGACAAAGGAAACAAAAGAATATGAAATAAAGATTAGAAAATCTGGAATGCCTCCTGAAGTTGAAAAAAAAGCTCTCAAAGAGTTGAAGAGACTCGGAGGAATGTCACAATTTAATCCAGAGACATCATACGTTAAGAACTATCTTGATTGGCTCATTGAACTTCCATGGAGAAATGATGTAGGGAATGCAATAAATGTAAAAGCTGCAGAAACCATCCTCAATGAAGATCATTATGGACTCAAAAAAATCAAAGAAAGAATACTTGAATATTTAGCGGTGCTTGAACTTCGCAGATCAAAAGAAGAGGGAAAAGAAAAAGGAAAAGATGAAAAGAAAAAAGTATTTCAACCAACAATCATTTGTTTTGCGGGCCCTCCTGGAGTAGGAAAAACTTCATTAGGTCGTTCAATTGCACGTGCACTTGGAAGAAAATTTGTCAAAGTTTCATTAGGTGGCGTTCGAGATGAAGCAGAAATTCGAGGTCACAGAAGAACATACGTGGGAGCAATGCCAGGTCGTATTATTCAAGGCATTAAACAAGCTGGTACAAAGAACCCACTTTTTATGCTTGATGAAATAGATAAAATCGGGAGAGACTATAGAGGTGACGCATCTGCTGCACTTCTTGAAGCTTTAGATCCTGAGCAGAACCATGCATTTTCAGATCATTATCTTGAAGTCCCCTATGATTTGTCAGATGTATTTTTTATTACAACCGCAAACATGCTGGATACCATTCCAGACGCATTACGTGATCGTCTTGAGATCATTCATTTCCCAGGGTACACAGTTGAAGAAAAATTCCATATTGCAAAACAATACCTGGTAAAAAAACAACAGGAAGCCCACAGTATCACGACAAAAGAAGGTTCTATTAACGATAGCGCATTGAAGCTTATGATTAGTCGCTACACCAGAGAAGCTGGTGTTCGAGAACTCGAGAGACAAGTTGCAACAGTATTCAGAAAACGTGCACGAGAGATTGTTGAAAAAAAAGAAGTAGTTTCAATCGTGAATGTTGAAAAACTTCCGTCCTATCTTGGTCCATTTAAGTATTCTAAAAATGTTCTAGAAACAAAAAATACTATTGGTATGTCTACAGGTCTTGCATGGACACAAGTTGGAGGTGAGGTTCTCTTTATAGAGGTTGCCATCATGCCAGGAAAGGGCGGGTTAACGCTTACCGGGCAATTGGGAGACGTCATGAAGGAATCATGCCAAGCTGCACTATCTTACATTCGTTCTCGATGGGATAAATTTGGACTTGAACAGGATTTTTATCAAAAAATTGATATTCATGTACACGTCCCTGAGGGAGCCGTACCAAAAGATGGCCCTTCAGCTGGGTTAGCAATCACAACAGCAATGATTTCAGCACTTACAAAAAATCCATTCAGAAAGGATGTAGCTATGACAGGTGAGATGACTCTTCGTGGAAGAGCACTTGAAATTGGTGGGCTAAAAGAAAAAGTGATAGCCGCCCAAACCGCAGGCGTAAAAACTATTATCATCCCAAAAGACAATAAAAAAGATTTGGAAGATATCCCAGACAATGTAAAAAGTAAAATTAATTTTGTATTTGTTGAACAGGCCGATGAGGTATTTCCTATCGCTTTGGAAAACAAAATGAAATAAATTAAGCAGTTGTCAAAATCTTTTCCCGAATCGAATAAATAAGGTTATAGATAGGGTATAGAATGGGGTTGATGACTAAATCAAAGCCTGCTGATAGGTGAGTGAACTGAGTGCCATATCCCTCCTTAAAGCGGGTAAATCCAGCCCAAGGATGAGATTCTGAATAGGTGGGAGGAAGAGATCCCCACATATCAAATGTTTCAGCTCCAAGTTTTTTTCC
>JAPLYQ010000147.1 GCA_026395475.1 Candidatus Roizmanbacteria bacterium
GGCGCGCTTGGGTCAGGTCTCCATGAAAAATCGAACGTGCCTCTGTTGATAGGATATCTTTCTACCCAGTTCTCCTCACTAGGTAGCAACTCTACTATCTCATCCATATACTTGAAATCGGTGGCACCGGGCACGGTATAAGTCAGAGTAGGTGAAGTGGTTACTGAGTAATGTTGATTACCCCATGCATATATGTACGGAGGATCAGACGGGTCCGGGTGCCAAGTTAGATCAAATTTAGTTTCATCGATGGGTGCCGATATATTCCAACAGACATTCTTCTCTTTTTTCCGCTTTAGTGGCACAACGTCAGCGCGATATATGATAAGTTCGCTAGGGTCCGACGCACACAAGCGAGTGCCGCTGTCTTTTTGATGGATGCTTGGCCAGACGTTGTTGTGCTCTTCGGCCCAAACATCTTCATCAGGCAGATAATCAAAGTCCCAGTCCCAGTCAAAATTTCTGTAATCACAGAACTCATCTATGATCCAAAAATGTTCGGTCGAGGCTAGCTGCCGAGCATGGGCTAAGTTATTAGCATGACGCTCTCTGGCATGGACGTTGGGTTTTTTATTAAAGTAGAATACATCGCGTAGCATATTCAATATTTATGACATCACCTGAACACCATAAAGTTTTGCAAAGCGGTCAGCATCAGCACGATCATTAACCATCGGCTCACCTCTGATGTTCAAAGACGTATTCAACAGCATCGGACACTCGGTCAGGACATACCACTTTTCAAGGAGTTGTCGGATTCCTGATCCGTCTTTGGGTACAGTTTGTACACGACTAGTACCGTCGTGATGAACGATAGCAGGAAGTAAGTCAGGGCGCCGGCACTCAGCGATGAACTGCATGTACCGGTTATCGCTGCTACCACCAGACATACTAAAATACTGATCAGCATATTCCTCCAGAATAACTGGCGCAAAAGGCCTGAACTGTTGTCTGCGTTTGATTTCATTTACTTTGTCCTTAATGTGTGGTCCTCGAGGGTCTGCTAACAGCGATCTATTCCCTAGTGCGCGTGGCCCGAACTCTGCCCGGCCACTGGCAACGCCGACGATGTTGCCTTTCATCAATTCATCAAGCACCTCATTGACAGGGTAATCACCGTTGATTTTGAATCCAAGATAGGCATCACGCCAATTAATCTTGCCACCGTGTCCTAATGCTGCTGCTCCCAGACTTGAACCTGCATCACCTGGGTTAGGCATAATCCAGATATTAGGGAAGTGTCTGGTCAGGTTACGATTAGCCAGACAGTTCAGGGCAACCCCGCCGCCGTATACAAGATTGCTGCTGGAGCCAAGTGATCGGGCTTTAACCATCACATTCTTAATAAGATGCTCTACAAGTTCCTGACTGGTTGCAGCGATATCACATGCTGATGCGTCTTTAAGAAAATCATCCGGGACGCCGGTGTGGAGATTGTGCGCGAATGTTAACTCAGTGCTGTTTGCCATGAGTTCCAGATGCATTTCGGTGTAGAACTTAT
>JAPLYQ010000067.1 GCA_026395475.1 Candidatus Roizmanbacteria bacterium
TCTTGAACCTGAAAAAAAAGATGTAGGTCCTGCGATAGCGCTTGTCATGGGTATTCTTCAGAAGAAGCATCCTCACGAACCTCTCGCTATTTTATGGAGTGACCATTTAGTGAAAGAAGTAAATCTATTTAAGAAAATTTTGAAAGTAGCAGGCGAACATGTACATAAAAAGCCAAACAGTCTTGTCTTTATCGCTCACAAACCTCGATTTGCGAGTGCAAATTTAGGGTATATTCACATGGGTAAGAAAACACATGAAAATGATTTAATATCATTCTATTCATATGAAGGGTGTAAGTATCGTCCAGATGAAAAAACTGCCGCAGAATATTTTGCTTCAGGAAAATATGCGTGGAATTTAGGATATTTCGTTACTACACCAAGCTTTATATGGAAAGCATATGAACGATTCACTCCCAACCTTTACAGTGAAGTAAAAAAAATAGTTGATGCGTATGATACAAAAGAATATCCAACTGTCCTAAAAAACATATATTCATCCCTTGAGAAAATAAATTTTGATAATGCAATTCTTGAAAAACTAGATAAAGAGACTGCCTGTGTTATTGTGGAGGATATTGGTTGGAGTGATATTGGAGCATGGGAAGCGGTAAAAGAAGCAATGGAACAGTATCCTTACGAGAATATTATTCGAGGAAGAGTATATCTGGAGCATGTGAGAGACACGCTTATCTACAATTACGAAGATAAAAAGTTAATTGTTGGTATAGACCTTGATGAACATATCATTGTCAACACAAAAGATGTTTTGTTAATTGCAAAAAAATCATCAGTGGGGAAAATTAAAACACTCGTTGAAAATTTTGAAGGAACTGAACATGAGGATTTAACATAAAAATATGAAACAATTATTTAATGGCATGAGCTATAACAAGTATCTAAAAAGAGCAATGGATGTTGTGCTGGCATGTATTCTTCTTCTCCTTTTCTCACCTATTTGTCTTTTGGTCTCAATTGCAATAAAGCTTGATTCAGAAGGACCGATTTTTGCAGATGTTCCAGAACGCGTTGGTCAGAATGGAGCACTTTTTAAAATGTTTAAATTTCGTTCCATGATAAAAAATGCTCATGTCCTTCTTCACACAGATTCTCGATTCAAAACATTATTTGAACAATATCAGAAAGATAGTTATAAACTAAAAGATGATCCAAGAGTAACACTCGTTGGTAAGTGGATTCGTAAACATTCGCTTGATGAAATACCACAATTGTTAAATGTACTTCTTGGAGAAATGAGTATTGTCGGACCTCGTGCATACTATCCTGACGAGCTTGAAAACCAACAACAAAAACATCCTGATACAAAAAAATTTGTCGCAGAGGTTTTGTCAGTTAAGCCAGGCATTACGGGATTGTGGCAAGTATCTGGTCGCAGTGAAGTACACTTTGATAAAAGAATCGCATTGGACGCCGAATACATAAAATCCATTTCATTTTTTGAAGATATTCGTATAATATTTAAGACGCCATTAGTTATGGTGACAGGTCGTGGAGCAGTATAAATTTATAATTTCTTTATAACTATGAAAAAACAAATAGGGATAGTACTTTTTGCTTTGTTGTTAGCATTGTGTGCATTTGCATATTATTCATTTTATATTCCATATACTAAAATCCAAGCAAAGGCGATGGCTGTCATGGTGTCAGCAAAAGATTTAAAAACTGCATTTTCAGCAAACGATATCGATCTACTTTCCTCGAAATTGAAGATGTTTGATGAAAAATATGTAGAGCTTGAAAAAGAAGCTAAAACGATATATTGGGCCGTGACAATTCCTTATATCTCAGATTTTAAACTTGGGGTTGAGGCCGGTAGATATGGAGTCGAAGCTACTAAAGCAATGGTTGCATCCATAGCGCCTTATGCCGATCTTATAGGATTTAAAAAAGGGGAGTCATCATTCTCGGGTAAATCTGCTGAGGGACGTCTTCAAACCGCTGTGCTAACACTAGACAAAGTATTAAAAAATGTAGATGTTATATCTGATGACATTCATCAAATCGAGATCAGACTGGAAAAAATTGATGAAAAAAGATACCCAACTGAAATTGGCGGTAAAAAAATTCGTTCCACAATAGCAAGCGTAAAAGAACAATTTACTGGAGTATCACATTTATTTGTGGATGCAAAACCGATGTTAAAAAAACTTCCTGAGATTCTCGGATCAAAGAAAGAACAAACATATCTCCTTTTATTCCAAAATACTGCTGAAAGACGTGCAACGGGAGGATTCCTAACAGCGTATGCCGTATTCAAGATAAAAGATGGAAAAATGACGATAGATAAATCAAGTGATATTTATACGTTAGATGCAAGTATTCCTTCACATCCTAGTGCACCACCTGAAATAGCAACATACCATAAAGGTGTGAGTCAGTTATACATTAGAGATAGTAATTTGTCACCTGACTTCGCAAAATCACTTGAACTATTTAATTCGTTGTATAAAAAAAGCAGTTTACGAGTAGATTATGATGGCATAATTGCTCTTGATTCAAAAATTTTAGTAGACATGCTTACTATTTTTGGAGACGCTAATGTTGATGGGATAACCTTTAGTGCAAAAATAGATAAACGATGTGATTGTGCGCAGGTCATTTACCAACTTTTCTCAGTCGTTGATGAGCAAGTAGGATTTGTGAAAGAAAATCGAAAGGGTGTATTGGGAGATCTTATGTATGAACTCTTTAATAGAGCTCTTCGTTTTTCACCTTCAAAATATTGGGGATCATTGGCCCAAGCAATGTTTAAAGATATGGATGAAAAACATATTCTCCTCAATTTTGTCGATCCAGCAATCCAGCAATCTGTTGAGAAGTTGAATTACGCAGGAAAAATTAATGAGAGTAAGGGTGACTATTTGCATGTGAATAATGTAAATTTTGCTGGAGCAAAATCTAACTTATTTACAACTGAAACTATTGTGTCCAAAAGCACAAAGGAAAATGGTACAACAAAACGAGAAGTCCAAGTAGAATACAGAAATCCATATCCTGCCTCAAACTGTAATTTACAACAGGAAAGAATTCTGTGTTTGAATGCACCTTTAAGAAACTGGGTCCGAATATATGTACCAAAGGGTTCCAAGCTCATCGCATTTGACGGGTCCTCAATGAAAGTACAAACCTATGAAGATCTTGGTAAGACAGTATTTGAAGGATTCCTTATTGTAAATCCAATGGGTCTTGCAAAGATCAATGTAACATACACACTTCCTGCTTCTGTGGACGCCTCAACTCTTATGATCCAAAAACAATCTGGAGTACAAGGACAGAAGTATGAAGTTTCACTTGATGGAAGTACTGTATTTAAAGGAGTGATGGAGAAAGATACTCTATTTAAGTAAGCATGTCATATCGCACCCATAAAGAGTCAGATGAGGGAATAATTCTTCTGAAAAGGAAGATCCTTCATTCTGATGTCATGATTATCGTGCTTACTCACCACTTTGGTAAGGTGGCACTTCTTGCAAAAGGTGTTCAGAAGATAACAAGTAAACGTATTTCTGCACTTCAAACAGGGAATATAGTACGAGTTATTTTTACAGAAAAATACAATACAGTTCGGTATTTGAGTTCCGTTGAACTCATCTCTCATT
This sequence comes from Candidatus Roizmanbacteria bacterium, assembly GCA_026395475.1. Lineage (GTDB taxonomy): Bacteria > Patescibacteriota > Microgenomatia > UBA1406 > GWC2-37-13 > JAKBEU01. The sequence continues at coordinate 3,621 of JAPLYQ010000067.1, forward strand.
TATCTGCTATTAAAAAAGATCTCACTAAACTGCAACATCTGTATACCATTCTTTTCATGTTCGAAAGATTGCTTCCGGATAGTCAGATCGATCCAAATGTATACCTACTTTGTAAGAGTAGTATCGTACAACTTGCAAAAGCGAAAACACATGAGTTTTCGATAACAAAAGCCATGAGTAATATTTTATCCATAATGGGATACGGAGAATGTCATTCATATGAAGAATGCGTTACAATCGCCGAAGATATAATGGGCAAAAAATTACCTGTTGGTGTTATATAATTTAAGAAATGGAAGAACTGGTTGCTCTGGCAAAAAGAAGAGGTTTTATTTATCCTTCATCTGAAATATATGGAGGTCTTGCTGCTGTATACGACTACGGGCATTATGGTACTTTGCTAAAAAATAATATCCAAGAAGCTTGGTGGAAAAATATGGTTCTCACACGACGAGATGTTGTAGGACTTGATAGCGCAATTTTTATGCATCCAATGACTTGGAAGGCAAGTGGCCATGTAGATAGTTTCAGCGATCCTCAAATTGATTGTCGAGATTGTAAATATCGCATGCGTGCCGATCATCTTTTGGAAAAATTTGGATATGACGTAGATCGATGGCCACTTGATAAAATAAATGAAATTTTGGCAACTCTGCGAACAGAAGGTAAACTTGTGTGTGAACACTGCGGCCGAAAAAATCTGACCGATGCGCGCGACTTCAATTTATTAATAAAAACAAATTTTGGATCCCCTATTGGAAATTTAAAAGATTTGGCAGAAGAAGATATTGTCTATCCACGGGGAGAAACATGTCAAGGTATTTATCTTGAATACAAAAATATCATTGACTCAATGAGAGTCAAACTCCCATTTGGAATTGCACAGGTTGGGAAAGCATTTAGAAACGAAATAATAGCAAAACAATTTATCTTTAGAACGAGGGAATTTGAACAGATGGAAATGCAATACTTCCTTCATCCAGATGATATGGATAATAAGTTTGAATACTGGAAGAATGAACGCATGAATTGGTACATCACAGTACTTGGGATTAGCGCAGATAAACTTCGTTTTAAAAAACATGAAAAACTTGCTCACTATGCTAAAGCTGCCTTTGATATCGAATACAATTATGCATGTTTAGGAAAATTTGCAGAGGTTGAAGGAATACATCAGCGTGGAGATTGGGATTTGTCCCGTCATGCACAATTTTCGGGAGTGAAGCTTGATTATTTTGATCAAGCACGTAACCTCAGGTTTACTCCCCACATCATGGAAACATCGGTTGGACTGAATAGATTGGTGTTGATGGTTCTTGATCAAGCACTTCATACAGAAAAACTCGAGAATGGTAAAACAAGAACGGTCTTAAGTATTAAACCATCTCTTGCACCAGTTAAGGTTGCAATTTTTCCACTGCAAAAAGATGAGAAATTATTGCATGTTGCGGAAAAATTATATGATGATGTTAAAATGTCGCTTGTCACAGAATTTGACGATGCAGGTAATATTGGGAAAATGTATCGCAGACAGGACGAAATCGGAACACCATACTGTGTGACGGTTGATTATCAGACACTGGAGGATAATACAGTGACAATTCGTGAGCGCGATACAATGAAACAGGAAAGAATATCATTAGACAGTGTCAATGAAGTTATAACGAAACGCATTATTAATTCTTAACTATTATATGAAAAAAAACATGATTTGGCTCGTGACTGGGGTAATAGTATTAGTCGGTGTTGGATTAGCTATTTTCTTTTCCCAACAAAAACCCAAAGTAACTGAACAACCTCAAAAAAGTGTTCCAAATGGAACAACATCAGTAGACTACGAACTTTCCTATGACACAAAGGGACAGGGAAAACAAGGAGTTATTGGAACAATCTCTTCCATTAGTGGAAATAGTTTTGAAAAACAAATGACGCTTGGGACATGTTCTTCAGGTCGTTGTGTATATCACGAAGTTATTGGAGCAATCCAGGTTACATTAAAATTTACAGGAGAATATGGGGAGAAAGTTTTATCTAAAGAATTCACTTTATAAGAGTCTACTTCTTAGTGTGATGCTTAGATAATATGTCTCTTGTTTAAGGGTACAGAATTAGGATATACTGTTATTAGTGATATAAATGAAAAGGGGGTGATTATTCATATGCCAAACATACAATCTGCAAAAAAGAAAATGCGCAAAGATGTAACAAGAACCAAAAGCAACGCTGTGTATTTACATGCAATCGAAAACGCAATCAAAGGACTTTTTAAACTGAAAGGAGAAAAGGATGATGCAAAAGTTCGTAAAACAGTTTCTCTTATAGATAAAGCTGCAAAACGAAAAGTGTTTCACAAAAACAAAGCATCACGTCTTAAATCTCGCATTACTAAGTTGGGGAAAAAGAAGAAATGAAATACAAAATCAATCTTCTCCCAGAAAAAGAGCGAGATTTTTTAGATAAGGGTATTTATTTCGTACTGCATTATTTGCGGTATGTGCTTGTTATTACTCAAATAGTCGTTATCTCTGTCTTTTTTTACCGTTTCAAAATCGATCAAGAAATTATCGATTTAAAAGATGAACTACAACAGAAACAAGAAATTGTTGCAGTATCTGATCCGCTCTTAAAACAGGCAGAGATAGTCGATCTTAAAACAAAACAAATACGCGAAATATTAGTGGATCAGGCAAAATTTTCAGAATCGTTTACTTATTTTTTAGAGACATTTCCACTTCATTTAACCATTAAACGACTCGATGTACGTGCGGGCATCTATAAATTTGATGCCACAACTTCTGATCCAGAGACAATACGTTCATATATGGCGCGTCTTAAACTAGACAAGAGGTTTAAAGATATAACGTTAGGGAGTATCAAACGTGAGGGAATTGATTTTTTTGTTCCTATTGTTTTGTCTGATTTTCAATTATACAAAGGAAAATAATGAACAAAGCTGTAATAAAACGAAATTTACTAGTAAAGAAGGCGACTGATTATAGTTATACGATATTGTTTTTTATATCGTTCGCCTTTTTTACTTTTTTTGTTATTCGACCCAATATTCTTACCATTCTTTCTCTTCAGGAAGAAGCTGGCAAATTACACATTCTTGACTCAGGGTATGAGAATGTTATCAATAAAATAGTTAATATCCAGGCGTTTTTACAGGAAAATGGACAGGATCTTTATTTACTTGATGAAGCTCTTCCAACACTCCCTAAAATTAATAAGCTTGTACTTGATTCACAATTTTCTGCTTCAAGTTCAGGAATGAACTTAGCCGCAATGTCCATTAATCAAGTAGACTTAAGAGATACAGAAAAGAGGAAGACGAGAAGAAAAATAACTATCACACTTGATGGTGCAGCTGACTTTATCCAAAGCAAAGAGTTTATAACACAAATTATGAATGATAGACGATTAAAGATGATACAACAGATTACATTTGACCAAGATGAGAAAAAAGGGTCAATGAGTGGGAGCCTCAAATTAATGTTAGAAGTTGAAGGATATTATCTGTGAAAGGCAAAGAATTGTTAGTACTATCTCTTGGAGTTTTTTTAACTATTATTGCGTGGATGATGTTGGATATCTATCATATTCAAACAAAAATAAATGAGCAAATTAATATTAAACCAGCTCAAGTTCCAAACTATATCATGGACAAGACAATTATTGATGTATTAAAACAAAAAAAAGAATAATATATGTCGTATAGCGCTCTCTATATAAAGAAAGGTCAGAATGCTCTCAAAATTCTCGGAGCTATTTCTCTTATATCTTTTGTTGTGGGGGTATCTTTTTTTGTAAAACAAATCGGAAAACAAAATGGATGGCAAAAAATAACTGGCATTGACAAATTATATGTAGTAAATAGAACATCTCATGGATTTGAAGTTGTATGGTCCACAAAAAAACCAGCAAAAGAAGAACAATGGGTAGAAGTTGGAACAGGAAAAGAATCATATCCTATCATGAGTAAATTTGACACGAGCGGGGACGTATACCATGCGACTGTTGAGGGATTAAAGCCCGATACAACATACTATTTTCGTGTAAGAGTTGGCACTAAAACATATATTTTGCCTTCGTTAAACTCAAAAATTGTGCACACTCCGAAAGAGGTTGTAGAAAAGCCAATTTCACCTGCTTACGGAAAAGTTGCTTTGCCTTCCACAAGACCATATGGGAATGGACTACTTATCTATGAAATTGATGGATTTTATCCATTAGCAGTTGCCACAAAGGAAACTGGGGAATGGCTTATGCCGTTAAATGGACTTGTCGAAAAGAAAAGCGATTCAATTGTGCCTATAAATGATACTAATCAGGTATCAATAAAACTATTTTCCTATCCAGAAGGTAATGTTCGAACGATTGTTGGACAAACTCGTCCTTTAAAACAAACGATTATAGCCGGTACTACCGTACATGTTGCCCAAGCAGCTCAAACTGCAGGTGAGTCAGTTCTGGGTACTTATACCCAAAGCTCAACTCAAAAAACGAGTGAAACTCTGAGCGTTGTTTACCCGAAAGAAAATGCACTTATTCCGGGAAATACCCCATTAATTAGAGGAACAGCCCAAGCAGGAAAAGACGTGAATGTCCTCATCCAAGGCCCGACAAAACAATATAGTTATAGAGCAACTGCAGATGAAGTTGGGAATTGGCTTGTGCAAAATCCACTTGTTCTTGAGGCGGGAAAATATACCATTTTGGTCAATGAAGTAAGTACGGAGAAGGCGTCACCAATAAGTATTAAAAGGACTTTTAGCATTATAAAAAGTGGTGAGCAAGTTTTGGGATTGGCAACAGGCTCTCCAACACTTATTCCTACCATGCCACCAGTTGTTCCTACCTATGCAAATCCAACAACCAGTCCAACAGCTGGTTTGTATCCAACTACAATTATTCCTACACGATTTGTTCCCACAGCAACTCCTCCAATAACGGGTGGAGGCATGTCTAGCTTTCTCTTTGGCTCCCTCTTTTTCATCATCGTGGGAGCGGGATTAGTTATTGCGTTTTAAGATCTATTCTTGATAGAATGAAACTATGGATGGATTTATCGACTTCGTGACTTCTATAAATAAAGTTGCCCTACTGGCTTTTTTTGTCGTATTGGCTTTTCTTGTTTTTGAAATCAAAAAGATGCTTGACGAAAAAAGAAAAAGAGAGAAACCAGTTGTTCCTCAGTTTAACGATAAAATGCAACAGAAGCTTGCAGCAGTAAATAGTACCCCGCTTCCGGCCATTATTCCTCTGAAAAAAAATGATAAAACAGTCAATCCTCTTCTTATGATTGGCATAGGAATTATTTCTTTAGTCGGCGTTGTTGTGATTATGGTTGCTTCATATAATACAAGTGTAAAAAAACAACGAACTGCCTCAATTCCAATTGTAAGGCAGATACAATCTGCAGGGCTTAAAGTATATGACACAAATTGGTTGGAAATTGAAAAAAAGAAAAATGAAAAAGCAAAACCAGGAGAAAAACTGTATATCGGACTTCAAACAATTGTCGAATCTGATATCGATAGAGCAAGAATTAAAGTAAATGCAAACGATTGGCAAATCTCAGATATCACAACCCTTTTTAATCCTAAGTTAAAGGTGTATTATAGAGAGTATATTGTTGCAACAGGAACAGCGCAATTAAAAATTGATGCCCAGTTACACTCAGCGAGTGATGGGTGGTTATCAGATTAGTCATGAAAAAAAATAGAACAGCAATAACTGTGTTTCTTCTCGTGATGACTGTTGTTTTATTGGGGGCAACTATATATATAAGCAGTCTTCTTTCATCAACAAGTTCTCCAACACAGATTCAAAAAACAAAAGCTGCTGCTGTAACCTATACGAGAAAAGTAGACTTATTTCAAACAGATGTAACAGAAGATCCAACACTAACGATAACTCCTCCCATTTCCATAAGTCCTGAGGCAATAGTAAGTCAAACTCCCGGTGGGACTATTCCAACACTTCCCGCAACATTACCTACACAAATACCTGTTATCCCAACACTCATAGCTGTAGCTCCAACTAAAATTCCTGTAGTCCCAACTCTACTTGCGATGGCTCCAACATTAATTCCAACTCTTATCCCAACTTTGATTCCAACACTTATTCCTACAAAAGTTCAAACGCAAGTGACAGTTCCTGTTATCTCATCGGTGCCTGCTACACCAACATTACAACCACTCCTTGCCTATAAAAGTACTACTATTTCACCAACTCTCATTCCTATCGCAAATACTGGTGGAATGATAAACCCAACGGGGTCAGGAAGCTCAATAAATCCTACCAAAACCATATCTCCTACTTCACAAAAAATTCAACCAACTGGAGTACAAAAACTCCCTGAAACCGGATGGATTCAAACATCTTCAATCTTGTTTATCGTGGCAACTTCTACAATTCTTTTCTCATTATTGTTTTAATGATGAAAGAGTGTAATATAACTTCATACATATGAAAAAGTCATTTGTTTTCTATTTATTTTGTCTTTTTGTTCCCATTTTTTTATACTGGCTTATTTTTGGTCCTGTAGGATCATCAAAAGAATCACTTTTTATAGTACCTCAAAATCAAGAAGGATTTAACATTGTTCAAAAATTAGAAGAAGGGAAATTTATAAAGAACAGAATGGTATTTGAATTATTCAAAAATACGTTTTTACTTCATATTACCATCGAACCAGGAGGATATCAGCTCAATGAAAATATGTGGGCGTGGAATGTTTTAAGTAAATTGAATGGAAAACCAGATTTAGTTTGGGTACGTTTTGGAGGGTGTCTCAGAAAGGAACAAATTGGAGAAATTCTGGCGGGCTCACTTGGGTGGAGTAGTGATGAGCTAAATAAATGGAATACTCAATATACAAATACAAAGCCAGAATATTTTGAGGGAGTGTATTATCCTGATACCTATCTCATCCCTGTGCATGAATCGGGGGATAAAATTGCTCAAAGACTTATTAATAGGTTTAATGAAAAATTTAACCCCCTTGCTAACAAATATATTCAAGCAAACATTCGATGGGTAACAGGGCTTAAAATTGCCTCTCTTATTGCCCGAGAAGCTGCTGGAAAGCAGGACATGCACCTCATCTCAGGCATTATCTGGAATAGGCTCGATATTGGGATGCCATTACAGATAGATTCAACCATGCAATATACACTTGGGAAAAATAGTGAAGGCAAATGGTGGGGAGGAATTGATATAAATGAGAAGCAGAATGATTCGCCATATAATTCTTATTTATATAAAGGACTTCCTCCCACTCCTATTTGTAGTCCAAACATAGATTATATTGAGGCTGCCTTAAATCCAGAAGAAACAGATTGTCTATTTTATCTTCACGACAGTAAAGAACAAATTCACTGTGCAAAAACATATGAACAACATTTGAAGAATATTGAAACTTACTTAAATTAATAAAATATTCAAGATATTTTTGGAATTGTGTGAGTGATTATTATTTTACTTACCGCTTCATTTTGAGATAAAACAAAGGGAAGACTATCTGAGCGAAGAAAATCAACTTCTGTAATTGGAACTGTATTGCAGTCCATTTGAAGCTCTTTAACGATAGAAGCAATCATTGAGCAATTATATGCTGTATCAAGTATTTCTATTGACCCTTTAGTGTCTACAACTCGAACAGCTTCATTGAGTAATGTACAAAATACAGCGAGTTTTTCTGCTTTAAGAAGAGGCCCAAGTTGGTTAAAATCAACAGGGATATTCCCTGAAAGAATATGTTTATGGAACCCTTGTGTATTAGTGGCGTTGTTTAATAAAAAATCCATCTGTACCTTTGATGCAGAATGAGTTTTAAGGGGAAGTAAATAGGCAGATGCTAATATATTGGGGTGAGCAAGTGAGTCTATATCAATAGCAACAGTATTTATTTCATTTTTTGCCCATTGCGAACCTCTAATTCCACTTCCAACCAATACAGATAATTCTTTGTATGACATAAAACATTACATGAAAACAGATTTAAGACATTAATACCTATAAAGCAGCTTTATTGTGCAGCTCTGGCTATTGAAATGAATTGCTCAGGATCCAAACATGCTTTTCCAATAAGAAAACCATCAATTTCTCCCGTTGCAAAATAATCTGAAGCATTTTTTTCGTTTACTGAACCTCCGTAGATAAAAACAACGTCATTTGGTAGTTTCATTTTTTTCTTCATGGCAACAGTTTGTTCTGGGGGTTCATTTTGTCCGGTTCCAATTGCCGCAACTGGTTCATATGCTACAAACTTTACTCCTTCTGGAATAGGATCTTTTTCATCTCTTACGCAATACACTGGTGTTATTCCATGAGCTAGTGCCTGTTTCACTTTTTCGGCTAACTGTTCATCTGTTTCTCCAAATATTTTTCTTCGTTCACTATGACCGATTATTGAATAATGAGCCACTCCTTCAAGTGTTGTTGCGGTGACGTCTCCGGTATAGCTACCTTTTTCAAATGAAGAAATTGTTTGAGAGCCAACAAACACATTCTTACAATCTTTCAACTTACCTTGGACATAAGAGATAAAAAGAAGGGGAGGAAACACCCCTAAAGTAACATTTTCATTGGCTCTATATTCTCTTTGAAATGTATAAATCCATTGTTTCATTTCGGTAAAATTCTTGTTTGCTTTCCAGTTTCCTAAAATATATTTCATTGGTAAATAATGGCAATAAGTAATGGTATAGTATAACGTATGCAGAAAGTTGAGTTCAAGACATTAAATCCAGAACAGTTACAGGCGGTTTCGTATACTACTGGTCCCACCGTTGTATTAGCAGGAGCAGGATCAGGAAAAACGAGAGTATTGGTCTATAAAGTTCTTTACCTTATTACTCACGAGAAAATTCTTCCCAGTGAAATTGTTATGATAACCTTCACTAACAAAGCCGCTGCCGAAATGAAAAAAAGAATAGAAAGTGCAGGGTTTGGAAAACTCGGTTTTGTCGGAACATTTCATTCCTATTGTGCAAGTCTACTTCGCCGGTATGCAGGATGGTTGGGATTTGGACCTGACTTTGTCATATTTGATGATGACGATCAAACAGCTCTACTTAAGCAAATAATAAAAGAAAATGATATTGACCGTATGACTGCATCATACCTTTCTCACCTTATTTCTGCGGCAAAAAACCAACTTATTGCACCCGATAAATTTACAACCTTTTTTCCTCAAGAACGAGCAAATGAAGTTGCAAAAATATACTCGGTATATCAAGCACGTCTGAAGAAAAATAATGCGTTTGATTTTGATGATCTCATTATGAAAGTGGTTGAATTATTGAGAAAAGATGACGAAGTTCGAGCACTTATCCATGAAAAGTACACACAAATATTAATAGATGAATTTCAGGACACAAATTATGCACAATATTCATTAGCACGTCTCCTATCTGAGGAAAGTCTAGATATTACCGTTGTGGGAGATTTTTCACAAAGCATATATTCGTGGCGTGGTGCTGACATACGTAATTTGGAAAAGTTTCAGACAGATTTTCCTGATGCAAAAGTGTTTGAACTCGAACAAAATTATCGATCAACGCCTCCTATTCTTGATTTTGCGTATACGATAATTTCAAAAAATAATGGTCACCCAATTTTAAAATTGTTTACCGAAAAAAATGGAGGGGAAGATATCATCATTAAACAATTACAAAACGAAGAAGACGAATCGCTTTTTATTGTAACAGAAATAGAACGTTTGAAAAATAAATACGATTACAAAGATTTTGCAGTTTTATATCGTATTAATGCCCAGTCGCGCGCACTGGAAGAGGCACTTCTACAGTATGGACTTCCATATATGCTCATTGGTGGAATTCGTTTTTATGAACGTAAAGAAATTAAAGATGTTTTATCCTACATGCGTCTTATTCTTAACCCAGATAATGAAATCGCGCAAGAACGTATTATGAAACTTGGAAAAAGGAAATGGACAGAGTTTGTTGAGAAATCCGTGAGCATTCGAGAGGGAATTGAAAAGAAAGATTCAGAAGGACTAATGGAAGAAATATTTTCCGCAACAAATTATCTTGCGCTTTACAATGAAAAAGATCCAGAAGAATATTCTCGATTAGAAAACATAAAAGAATTGAAAAGTGTCGCAAATTCATATCCTAATATCAATGATTTTTTAGAGCAAATTGCGTTAGTTGAATCTGAATATTCCGAAGGAGAGAAAAAAAGAAAAGGAGAAGATGGGGTAAGACTTATGACGCTCCATCAAGCAAAAGGATTAGAATTTCCTGTAGTTTTTATTGTAGGAGTGGAAGAAGGGATTTTACCTCATTCTCGAAGTACTTTTGATCACTTTCAGCTCGAAGAAGAGCGAAGACTTATGTATGTAGGAGTTACTCGAGCAAAAGAACGATTGTTTATCACCCATGCTCGAAGGAGATTCCTCTTTGGAAGGAGAATGGAATCTGCTCCCTCTCGCTTCATTGCGGAAGAAAATGAAGAGTGGTAGAATGAATTATGGGTACTCGCATTGTCCGCAGAATAACAACAGTTACCAGAGAGTTTATCGTTATGATTCTTCATTGTGTAGGGCACCTTCCTATCCATCATATACGTAGATTTTTTTATAGAATTGCAGGAATGCAAATAGGAGAGGGAACCTCCATTCATACCGGTCTTAAACTGTATAATCCTGCAGGAATAAAAATAGGAAAGGATACCATCATTGGAGAAGATGCGGTACTTGATGGACGTGGGCAACTTTTTATTGGAAATCATGTTGCTTTTGCGACAGGTGTGATGATCTACAACTCACAACATGATATCCGCGATCCTCAATTTGCTGCAACAACTCAACCTGTTCACATTGATGACTATGTATTCGTAGGACCTCGTGCAATTATTCTTCCTGGCGTTCATTTGGGTAAAGGTGCAGTTGTTGGTGCTGGTGCAGTCGTAACAAAAGACGTTCCTCCTGGAGTTGTAGTTGGAGGAGTCCCTGCTGTACCAATTGGAGATAGACCACTACAGCATTATTCATATAAACTTGGTCGTGCTGCATGGTTTAGATAAGAGATTAATCAGCAGTTCCTACAAGAAAGACAGCTCTCCATGGTTGGTACCAGTTCTGAAAATCTTTTTGAAATGTTACTTCATTTCCCTTGGTCACTTTATATGAAAATCGTGCACGTCCACCTGATGCAGCAAAATCGATTTGTTTTGTAACTCCTTTTTTGAGCGTTGGATCATCTTGGTACTGTGCTTCTGGTGCAGGTGCATAATCTGTAAGAATTGGTGTTGAAAGTTGGACTGACCGATTGTCTTTTTTTCCATAAAATTTAAAAAAGAGTTTGTGATTTTCCTCATCAGCCGAAGTTTGAATAAGGATACTTGCTGACGTATCATTGACAAATTTAAAATCAACTGTTGGACCATATACTGTTGCATCGAGTCCCGGTTTTGCATCATTTTCGTAATATCCTACGCGATATGCATGTGAGTGATACTCAGAGATTGGTAAACCTGTATTTAAAACTGCACGAAAGAGCGTGGTTGAAACTTGACATATACCGCCACCATCGCCAAGAACCGTTTTTCCCTCTTTAATAAGATACGCTGGTTGGTATCCAGTAGTTGACGAAATATCACCCACTGTTTCATTAAATGAAAATGTTGCTCCTTTTGGGATAAGAACTCCATTGAACTTAGAAGTCCCAAGTAAAAGATTATGAATTCGCTGAGGGATCGAATGAGTATAGTCTGATACGCCTTCTCCTATAAGTTCTTCAACTCCAAAGGTATTTGTTTGTGCAAGAGTTATTTTTGGCTTGAGAACTGTTTTTTTAACAATAATAGTTGCTGGAGACTGGTCTATAATTCTTTTTTGCATGAGAGCATCAATGTCTGAAAGGGCTTTTGTTATCTCTACATGGAGTCCGTTATCTTCTTTTTCAAAAACAACAACTTTTCCAGATTCAAATTGAAATTTTGCATTAACCGGATCTTTTTCATATAAATCGGAAAGATGACCTAACGCTTCCTGAACTGGTTGTTTATCGTAAGTCATTTTCAAAGGAAATTCGAAATGTTTGAGTCCAAAGACGCTTACTACTGTTTGAAAGAGCTGTGAAGGGACATGAGATGAGCGGCCTACTATATATGCTTTATCAAATGCATCATCGATATTTAATTTTGCGCCAAGTGTAGTTGCTGAAAATGTTGCAATAGGAGTATTTTCGTATACAACATTAACCATGCTTTTTTGAATTTTTGACTCAAGATCTGAAAAAACAAGATAAACTTCTGTTTTATTCATTTTTCCAACATTTTGTCCATTTATAGTAACATTTGGGAAAAGCCTGTTGGCAAGCTCCTTTTTAGTTATTTGTGAGAAGTAAAAAAGACCAATTGAGAGAGTGAAAACAATAACCAGCCCAATTGATAATTGGATGAGGAGTCTTCTTGTTTTTTTTGGTATCATGGATATATATGGATGATAAGGAAAAAAACGACAATTTGCAACAGCCAACTGAAACTTCTCAGCCAATGTACGTAACTGTTCCAGAAGATTCAGTTCAGCCTGAGGAAATTGCATCCAATGTTGAAGCAACTGATCAGACAGATTTCAGTCAAATTCAGCCAGAAATAGCACCGATTGAAGCAGATCCTACTCCTATTCATAAAGAACAAAGTAAAATCCCCTTTATTATTGGAGGAGTGGCAGTTTTCTTTATTGTTTTTATCCTCCTTTTTGCAATCTTAAGTTCAGGGGCTAAAAAAAAGACAACTACTGCTCCGGTAGTTGTATCACTTACTTATTGGGGTTTGTGGGAAGAGAAGGAGGTAATGGAGCCTCTTATAAAAGAGTATCAAAAGGCACATCCAAATGTGACAATTACCTATGAGAAAAAATCAGAAAAAGATTATAGGAAAAAACTCCTTACTTGGATTCAAAATGGTCAAGGTCCAGATATTTTTCGATTTCATAATACATGGGTTCCAGAAATGGTTTTACCTAACCCTGCATCAACTCCTGAGCTAGCACTTGCGACGCTTCCCGAGTCGGTCATGACATCAACGGAATATGAAAAAACATTTTATCCCGTTCATGTGAAAGATCTTGAACAAGTCATTAAAGAAAAATATGCCGATGGGACAGAAAAAATCATCAAAAAAAATATTTTAGGGATGCCATTAATGATTGATGGATTGGTGATGATAGTAAATGAAGATTTATTAAAAAAAGCAGGAATTTCTTCTATCCCTACAAATTGGGATGAAATGGTTGCTGCCGCTTCACAAATAGCTGTTAAAGGAAAAGATAATACGCTCATCACTGCAGGTTTTGCCGCCGGTACTGCCACCAATGTTTCACATTTTTCTGACATTTATGGACTCATGCTTCTTCTCAATGGGGGAGAATTGACAAAATTAGATCAACCAGAAGCATCTGGGGCACTTGAGGCATATCGAAGATTTGCAGAAGAACCAAATAATGTGTGGAGCGATTCAATGCCCAATTCCGTAAATGCTTTTGCACAAGGGAAAGTTGCAATGATATTCGCACCATCATGGGAAATACACGCCATTAAAACAACTGCCCCTGATTTAAAAATTGTTGTTGCTCCTATTCCTAATCCTCCAGGAGGAAAACAGTTTTCGATTGCGACATACTGGGTAGAGGGCGTTTCAAAAAAGAGCAAAAACCAACTTGAAGCCTGGAAATTCCTTATGTATCTTTCTTCGAAAGAAGGCCAGACAAAAATGTTTGAAATTCAGAGTAATATTCGCATGTTTGGTATTCCCTATTCTCGTATTGATCTTGCAGATTTGCTCATACAGGATCCCTATTTGGGTCCTGTTGTAAAACAAGCAGCAGAAGATCGATTTGTATCTCTGCCCCTTATTACCAATACGTTCGATGAGGGGTTAAATGATGAAGTTGTAAGATATCTGGAAAACGCTATTAATGGCGCCTCACAAGGAGTATCATATGGAGAGGCAATGAAAAAAGCAAAAGAAGGAGTTGACCAGGTTTTTTTACAATATAAAATCAAATAAAATATCCTATGAAACTACCTTTTATAAACAATAACAATGTAAGCGGAGAGGTTTACTGCGGAATTTTACTCAAAGAAGCTCAAGGAATATGTTTTGTGTATGAAAAAAAACCACATTCTGTTTTTCTGCTCAAACAAAAGGAATTTCAATACTCAGATGGGTGGGAACATATTGTGGATGATATAGATGAGGCACTCTCCATAATTGAACAAGAAATGGGTAAGCAGACAATCATATCTCAATGCGTTTTTTTTGTTTTTGCACATCTAATCGATCAAGTAACACATGAAATCGCCAAACCATATATTACAAAACTGCGAGACATTTCAAAACTCCTTGAATTAAAACCAGTTGGTTACATGGAGGTTATTGATGCAGTACACGAAGAATTAGAAACTGAAAAACAAACGCGCCTATCAAGCATAGTAGTTGAACTTGATGATACTCAAATAACAACCTTTTTATTTAAAGGTGGACATAAAATTGCGATACAGCATTCATCGCGTACAGACAACTTTGCAGAGGACATGCAGGGATCTCTTGAAAAAATTGCACAAAGTCATATACTACCAAATCATATCTATCTGTATGATTCAACGGATCTAGCTGAAGAATCATCAGACCTTTTATTATATTCTTGGAAAAAGAATTTATTTATTCAACAACCTCGCATTGCTGTTGTCTCATCTTCAACCGTAAGTAAGGCGCTCTTAAAGCTTCTTGAAAAGCAATTATGCGAACAACCTCAAGTTATTGTTCAGAAAGAAGAGGCAAATTTACCAAAGGAAGTGATGGGCTTTACCATTGGAGGAGAAGTTGTGGAAGAAAATATAGTTGAAGAAACAAGTAAGCCAAAAAGCACCTTTAGATTTTCTCTACCAAAAATAAAACTTCCCTCATTTAGTTTTTCTCGTGCAACTCCATTTATTGCCATTCCACTTTTAGTGGTTGGGATTTGTTTTAGTATTCTATATTTCTTACACAGAGCCAATATTGTTATTAAAGTGCCAATTGAAAAAAAGAGTGCCGAAATAACAATACAAGCATCCAAAAAACCAACTAAAACAGATCAAGTTGAGTTACAGACGGTAACAACCTCGTTTAGTGCAACTGAAAAAAAAGATACAACTGGCAAACGGGACATTGGTGAAAAAGCTGCCGGCGAAGTAACACTGTATAGTTATGAAGAAAAAGAAAAGCAGCTTCCAAAGGCGACAAAATTACAACAAGATTCGCTTTCCTACGAAACGGACGATGCGATTACGATTCCTGCATCTCAATTTGCATCAGATGGAATTACAAAAAATCCTGGGAAAGCAAAAATTAAAGTGAGAGCATCTATTTTAGGCACTGAAAGTAATATTGACAAGAATAAAAGATTTTCCGTCGCTGGATCATCTTCGAGTATTGTTTTTGGAATTAACGAAGCTGCTTTAACGGGAGGAACCAAAAAAGTTGTGAGAACAATTTCAAAAACCGATATGGATAATATAAGATCATTCGTTTTAGATAAAGCAAAAAAAGATGCGATCGATAAACAAAAAACAGATACATCTTTTATTCTTCTTCCAGAACTTTCTGTGGCAAAAGCAAACAAGGAACAATTTTCTGGAGAAGTAGGGGAGGAAGCAGACTCCTTGAAATATACCGCTTCAGGGGAAGTGGCAATGTCACGTATTCCAAAAAAAACAATTCAGGATTTTGTTGAAAAAAAGTTAGTAAGCGAAAAACCAGCAGGATATAAAACTGAGACGGTTACCTTTTCAGTTAAAAATCAGAAAAAATTGGAAAATGGAGATATGCAATTTACCATCGGCGGAGAGATTCTATTTGTAAAATCATTGAATGCGACTGATATTGCAAAAACAGCTGTGGGAAAGGGTGGAGAAGAAGGGAAAACAATCATTCAATCCCAATTTGGAGTTACAGAGGTTGAGCTAAGTATCAATCCAGCCCTTCCATTTATTCAAGATAGAATGCCATTTTGGCAAGATCATATACGAGTTGAGTTGCTTCGATAATTATGCCTTTGCATGTCTATCTAAAAGAGAACACCTCAAAAAAACGAAAAGCAATCAATTACATTTCCTATTTTACATTAGGTATGGGGTTACTGCTTCTTTTTTGGTCATTTTATCCTGTTCTTTCTTTCGAACTTTATTCACGCTTTATTTTAAAAAATGGAGTTGAGTCACCAATTCCACAAAGTGGGGCTGGGGCTACTGCAAGAGACACTCAATCTGTATTAGGATCAAGTGATGCGCTTTCAAGCAATTTAAAAGATTTTACTCAGGCCCATCTATGGTTCCCAGGGAAAGCGGGTGATGAACAAAAATTAACTACCGGTGTTCAACAATATACGTTGACAATTCCAAAATTGAACATTACAAAAGCGCGCGTTGTTGTGGGAGGGGATGATCTGACAAAAAGTTTAATACATTATGTACCGCGCTCGATGCCCGGTGAATTTGGAAATGTATCAATATTTGGTCATTCAACTCTTCCTCAGTTATATAATGAAAAAGACTATAAAACTATTTTCACCTATCTTCCCTCTCTCCAAAAAGGGGACTCAATACTTATCGAAGTTGGTGACCTGGAGTATGAATATGAAGTATACGATATGTTTGTCGTAAGCCCAGATAAAATATCTGTTTTAGATCAGCAATATGACGCTTCTTATCTTACCTTAGTAACCTGTGTACCTCCAGGGACCTTCTGGAAACGCCTCGTAATTAAAGCAAAACTAGTAAGACTCCCATAATTTTATATTTCTCTTGTATCAACCTATAATATCTGCTATAATTCGCCCATGGTTTCAGCCTCAAAATTACGACTATTCCTGTTCTGGAGAGCTTTGCTAAGAGCCCTCTATTTTGTAATCTACCATATCGTCAACTTCTTTATCGTTATTGGGGAAATCACAGAGAACCTAATTACCTTTATTTTGAGGTCAATTCATTTCATTATTTTTACTCCATTTTCATTTATTTGGAAACAAAAAAAACATGTAAAAAAAACTACGAATGTAGTTGTTGTTGGTTTTGCATCAGCACTTAAATTTATATTTGGGGCTTTCCTTAAAATTTTAAATGCAATTATATTGTTCCCATTGAGATTTATTGCATCGTTATTTTCTCCAGAATTAAAAGCATTTCTCTTAGGAATTTTTTTATGTTTCGTTGGTTTTTTTCTTTTTACTTCATATAGATTTGTTGTAGAACTTCCATCTCCAACTGACATTGGAAAACTTAACTATCCCTTATCAACTCATATGTATGATAGAAATGGAAAGTTGTTATATGAAATATATAAAGATCAAAACAGAACAAGTACAAAACTTACAGATCTTCCTAAGTACGTGTATCAAGCAACGATCGCTATAGAAGATAAAGATTTTTACAATCATAGTGGTGTCTCACTCCTTGGTGGTATTTTGCGTGCAGCAAAAGATACGGTGTTAAAAAAAGGATTACAAGGAGGTTCCACAATTACACAACAATTAGTTAAAAGTGCTCTTTTAACCCCTGAACGAACTGTAGAAAGAAAATTAAAAGAAATATTACTTGCATTATGGACTGAAAAGCTTTATTCAAAGAATCAAATATTAGAAATGTATCTCAATCAGGTTCCCTATGGAGGAAGTTCATATGGTATTGAAGAAGCTTCAAAGACTTACTTTGGAAAAAGCGCAAAAGCTCTCTCTATTTCTGAAGCCGCATTTCTTGCTGGTATGCCGCAAGCACCCTCGATATATTCTCCATATACCAATCCTGACCTTGCAAAAAATAGAAGAGACGAAGTATTAAAAAAAATGTATGAACTTGGATATATCACAAAAGAGCAAAAGGAATTTGCAAACAAAGAAAACATTGTAGTTGTACAGTTACAAAATAACATCAAGGCACCCCATTTTGTGTTTTATGTAAAAAGTGATTTGGAACAACAATATGGTATCCAACGGGTAGAAGAAGGAGGTCTCAATGTAATAACATCACTTGATTTAGATATTCAACAAGAGGGAGAAAAAATTCTAACTGAAGAGTTAGAAAAAGTTGCATATTTGAATATTTCAAATGCTGCAATGTTGGTGACTAAGCCATCTACCGGAGAAATCTTAGCTATGATAGGGTCTGTTGATTACTATGCAGCACAGTCAGGTGCATTTAATGTAACAACAGGATATAGACAGCCAGGAAGTTCAATAAAACCAGTGACATATGCACTTGCGCTTGAAAAGGGATTTACTGCAGCTACCATCATTGATGATGTTCCCACAGCATTTGGTATGCAGGGAAGTGCCCCCTATGTGCCAGTGAATTATGATGGACGTTTTCATGGTCGAGTTCCACTTCGCTACGCACTTGCAAATTCCTTTAATATTCCTGCAGTAAAACTTCTGAATACACTGGGTGTAGATGAGATGGTTACTTTTGCAAAAAAACTTGGAATAACGACATGGGATGATTCTTCTCGATTTGGACTTTCCCTAACTCTTGGAGGTGGAGAAGTTCACATGACAGATATGGCAACGGTCTACGGAACTTTTGCAAATCAAGGTGAGAGAGTTTCGGTGAGTGGAATCAAGCGTATCTATGACGCTAAAAATCAAGTGTTGTTTGATAGTAAGCCAACTGCAAAACGAGTTGTGAGCGAAGAAACAAGTTATATACTTTCTGATATTCTTTCAGATAATTTTGCTCGAAGATTGGAATTTGGAAGTCGCTCAGCTCTTGAAATACCAGGGTATAAAGTTGCAGTAAAAACAGGAACAACAGATATGAAAAAAGACAATTGGACCATTGGATATACTCCAGATTTCGTTGTTACTGTGTGGGTTGGAAATAATGACAATGCCCCCATGAATCAGTATCTTGCTTCCGGTATCACGGGAGCAGCGCCTATTTGGAATAGAATGATGTCATATCTTCTTACAAAGTATGGAGGACGATGGTATGAGAAACCAGAAGGTGTTGTGGAAAAACAATGTTACTTTGGGAAATCAGAATTCTTTATCAAAGGAACAGAAACAAAAGCAAACTGTTCAAGCGCCATTCTGAGTTCACCTGATGTTACTCCAACAAAAGCTCCTTAACGTTTCATTTTAAATTTTTTAGAAAAGAGGCAAGGATGTCGTAATATGTGTCAAGGCTTTTTATATCAACCCACTCATCATCACTGTGTAACCCAGCCCCAATTGGTCCAAACTCTACTCCTTCTCCATCAACTCTACTAAAATGGCGGACATCGGAAGATCCATGCTTAACAATAACATCTGCCTTTTTTGAAGTGACATGCTCGATTGAAGCGAGTAATTGTTGGAAGTATGGATTTGTTTCTTTAGTAACTTGAGGTGGTTCAAACTCAAGAAATTCTAGTTCA
>JAPLYQ010000099.1 GCA_026395475.1 Candidatus Roizmanbacteria bacterium
CACGCCCACAATACAACCCAACAATCTATTGGCCGCTTAGCTCAACGGTAGAGCGCTTCGTTTACATCGAAGATGTTGGGGGTTCAAATCCCTCAGCGGCCACCCTTCTCAACTAGTTATTGATATTTATCTAAATTCATCTTGCTTCTTTCCTCATTTTCTTTCATAATGAATATATATAGAAAGAAATGAAAAAAGATATACAGCTACATACAAAGCAGATTCTGAAAGATTATTTTGAGGTTGTTTATACCCTTATTTTTTTCTTTCCTTATTTCTTTTCTTTTATCCCACTTCTCAAGACTCTTTTTTTTCCTTGGAAACATATTGTAACGAAAAAGGAAATCCGTGGTTTTTCATTTTCGGAATATTTTAATCGACTCCTTCTTAATCTTATTTCCTCCCTTATTGGTGCTTCTATGCGTCTTTCGCTAATTTCCTTTTGTATTATTTTTGAAATTTTCTATATTATTGCTTTGCCCTTCATGAGTGTTTTTTTTATCTGTATTTTTCTCCCTATTAAACTTGGATTATTTTTAATTAAACCAACCGATGAGGAGATAAAAGAACAGGAAAAAATGGCATTTTTGGCTTCCCATTGCCTTAAAGATGAAAATAAAATTGTGGTAACTGAGTGGTTTGAGGAGATTTATAAAAAAGAACAGATCGAGAAAAAATGGTGGGATAAAAAAATATTATTTTCCTATCCTCCTCTTGCCCGAGATTGGGCTGTTGGATATACGCCAACATTAGATTCATACGTGGAAGATCTCACAAGCAGTGTCTATCAGTCTACCGCTCATCATATCGTGGGACGTAAAAGCGAACTAGCTGTAATTCAAGAAATATTAACAAAGTCTGAAGAAGCGAATATTATTTTAGTTGGAGAAGAAGGTGTGGGAAAACGAACAGTTGTGGATGCACTTGCTCGCCTTATCTATGAAGGTCAAACGGGCAAGCAGCTTGCATACAAACGAATATTAAGACTCAACATGGAAAAGATATTGACGACCTTTACTGATCTAAAACAAAGAGAACTTTTTTTTGAGGATTTACTAAATGAGGCTGTTGATGCAAAAAGTGTTATTTTACTTCTTGAAAATATTGATAAATACTGTTCTTCTGGAGAAGGTCGAATTGACCTTACCACATCACTTGAAAAGTTTGCGAGACACCCAGCATTGCAATTTGTCGGAATAACGACACCATTTTTTTACCAAAGATATGTATTTCCAAATGAAAAGATTGGGCGGCTGTTTACGAGAGTAGATGTAAAAGAAATATCAAAACAAGAAGCTCTTATGACAATATTACATAGCATTCCTTCATTTGAAAAGACATATTTCGTCTCTATCCCTTATGAAACAGCTTCAGCTGTGATTGAAAAAAGTGAGTTCTACATTACCTATATCCCCTTCCCAGAAAAGGCCATAGAACTCCTTGATCAAACATGCGCTCATTATTTCGCTCAAGAAAAAAAATCTCCTTCAAATAAAATATCTCTTATTCTTCCAGATTATGTAGACACAGTTCTTTCTGAAAAAACACATATTCCTACACGTCTCA
>JAPLYQ010000134.1 GCA_026395475.1 Candidatus Roizmanbacteria bacterium
CCCGCATCCTTCACATACTCAACATAGTGATACATAATAATAGGTATTTTCACTAATTTATTATCTTCTTTTTTTACCAATCCAACCGGTGCATCAAATGCGCCTTTTTCGTAGTAGGGAGCAACTATATTGTCAAGTGCATTCAATTTTTTTTGCAGAACAACTGTTTTTTGTTGTTCAGCATAGAAAAAGATACTTATAACGATAAAGCAAATAAGACTCATAATAAACAACAGTTTATATTTGTATTTTTTTAACTTAATACGCATAAAAGGTTACTTATCCCATCCATTTGGATGAACTTTGTACCACTTAACAAGAGCATTTACACTATCGGCTACGCTTCTTTTAGGAACCCAGCCAAGTACTTGTTTTGCTTTGGTAATATCTGCAATCTTTTTCGCATCATCTCCTTCTCGTGGAGTTGTTTTACCTACTTCAAATGAAGCACCTGTTATTTTTTTTACTTGATTGATAATTTCCATTACTGAATTGCCTGCACCAGTTCCCAAATTGATTATTTCACTTTGTTTATTTGCCATGAGATGTTCAAGTGCTTTTAAATGTGCTTCATTTAAATCGACGACATTTACATAATCTCTAATAGGAGTTTTGTCTGGTGTATCAACCTCAGGACAGGTGAGAGCAAAAGGTTCTATATTTAATGCTCCTCGGACTGCATTTTGCATGAGGAGACTGGAAGGTTTTTTTGAATCTCCAATAAGTCCATCATCAGTTGCCCCACACACATTGAAATAACGTAAAATAACGTAGTTAAGCTTCTTTAATTGGGCATACCACTCTATTAGCTCTTCTACCATCTGCTTTGATGCTCCATAGGGTTGTGAGGGGGCAAGGGGATGTTTCTCATCGATTGGCATATACTGCGCTTCTCCGTATACCGCACATGTTGAAGAAAAAACAAGTTTTAGCACATTAGCATCGGTCATGGCCTTCAGTAAGCTATTTGTGCCTCCGACATTATTATCAAAATATTTAAAGGGATTTTTTACCGATTCATCTACTAAACATGAAGCTGCATAATGAACTACCATATCAATATTTTTTTCTTGTTCAAACACAGAAGCAATCTGCTTAAGATTGGTTTCATACACTTTAAGCTGACTATTTCCAAATTTCTTTTGCAGTTCTTCTAGGGGTTGCTTATAACCCGTAGTAAAGTTGTCTACAGCTATAACTTTATATCCATTTTGTAAAAAGACATACGAAGCTACCGAGCCAATGTAGCCTCCAGCACCCGTGACTAAAATAGTGTTTTTCATATCCTCCTATTGTAACATTTTTCTATTATCTTTTTATTCTATGAAAGGGGTGCCAGTTAAGTCTTTCTTCAGCAAAAAAGATCCCTGCAAAAACGAGGAATGATCCAATGAAAAAAAATATATTCGGATATTCACCAAGTAAAGGTATTGCTAATAAAACAGCTATCACTGGGTCAATATATGAAAATAAACCTATTTCTTGTGCGTCTATTTTTGATATGCCATATATAAACAATCCATATGCAAGAGCAGAAGACAAAATTACTCCAAATAATATACCAAACCATCCTCTCCAATCAAGTAATGCAAAGGACCATGTACGTAACTCCAACATTGCAAGAGGAAAGAAACTCAAGGCGCCAAATAAAAAACTTATAAAAATAACTTGCAATACACCTACCTCTTTCAATATTTTTTTATGAGTTATTGCTTGACCAATTGCCCCCAAAGTTGCAACTACTAAAAATAAATTCCCTATTAGTTCAGTATTTTTCTGTTCAATACTTATTGAACCATTCATAACAATAGGAGAAAAAATGATAATCAATACTCCAATAAAGGAAACAATCATTCCATAGAGAACATTTTTGTGTTGGTGTTCTTTCAGATAAAAAATTGAGATAAGATATAAAAATATTGGCTGAGCTGATGCAATTATTGGAGCATTAATACTATTTGTTTTTGGCAATGCAAGGAAGTAAAACGAGATGTTTATTGTTATTCCAAAAAAAGCTCCCAAACAGATATAAAGAAATTGTTTTTTTGTGAGTGCTTTCCATTTTTTTATTACGAATAATAGATAGAGCGTTCCTGCAAAAAAAAAGCGTATAAACGCAAGTGTAAAAGGAGGAATGTTCTCAAGTGCAAGTTTGAATATAGGTGATGCTGCGCCCCAGATTAGATTCGTAATAATGAGTGCAACTACTGGATTCATATATTTGTTTAGTGTACCAGATTTATAAACTGAAGATTATTTTTTGTTTTTATCAAGATACACGATTAATTCTCCAATCAGTCCAGTCATAACAACTTGGATTCCTACAATAATAAGAACAATTCCTAGTTGAAGCATTGGCCTACGATAGAGAAGTACGTTAAAAAAAATTCTTTCAAAGGCCAAATATAGAGAAATAATGAAACCAACTAGGAATAATACCCCTCCAATCGTTCCAAAGAAGTGTAAAGGACGCTCGGCAAATATGTAGACGAAATAAGCTGTCACCATGTCAAGAATTCCAGTAAAAAGTTTGAATGGTCCAAACTTTGATTCACCATTTAGTCTTTTCCTATTATGTACTAAAACTTCAGATACTTTATATCCTCGGTAATATGTAGAAAGTGGAAAAAAGCGAAAATTATTTCCATACAAAGGAAAATCATTTAATGTCTCTTTCTTAAACATTTTAAAACCACAGTTGATATCGGTAAAAGGAGAGTGAAAAATAGTTCTTAAGACAATATTTGCAAAAAAGGAATATATTTTTATTAAAAATGAGTCTTTTCTTTGTTCTCTGATTCCATTTACAAGATCATTACCCTCATTCAATTTGTGAATAAATTTTTTCACATCATTTGGGTCATCCTGTAAGTCCCCATCCATAAAAGTGATAATGTCCCCCTGAGCATGTTTAACTCCTGTACGAAGTGCTTCGCCTTTTCCCATTCTTTTCTTGTGAAAAAACAAGTGAATATTTTCGGCATGTGTATATTTTTCTTCAACTTTATGCTGAGAACCATCATCAACCAATATCACCTCATATTCATAATCCTCTTTATTCATGACACTTTTTATCTCGTCTAAAAGAATAGGAATATTTTTTTCTTCGTCATAGTAAGGAATTATTATTGAAATCATATTATTTTTTTCTAAAGACTTCCACATTTTCATTTTTATAAATTCTGTTGTATGCTTTATCTTTTGCTAACTTTTCATAAATAGGAATTAGCTTATCTTTCTCTGGATAATTATATATCTCATTAAGAGAAAGAACAACATAGTCTGCTAAATCATATCTTGGTGAAAAGAGATAGACATATCTACGAGAAGAAAATAGGGGAGCAATCTGACCAGTTGCCATAATTTTTAACTTTTTATCAGTAAGTATCCCTTTCCATAAATGAGCATCTTTCATCTCTTTCTGTGGCCACAGAAAAGGATGAACGTCCCGTTCAAGGGAATAAGGAAGTGGAGATTTAAAATATGAAAATAGACCTGTACAAATTATTACTATTGCCAATATAGGTATGATTATTTTTTTCTTAACATTAATAATGTTATTAAATCCATAGAGTGCAGAAATAAAAATAAAAGGAGTGATGACTGAAGTGTAGTGATAAATAATATTGCGCATGTTCCAATTATTTGATAGAAGATTGATAGCAAACTCAGGCAGAACAACTAATAATTGAAGAGGAGCAAAAAGAGATAAGAAACCTACTGGACCAAATAAAAATAATAGATATCGAGCTGTATCTATCTGCCATATATATTTAATAATGCTCGAAGGATTTTTCATTATCCCAAAAAGAACCTGAACAGGGGAATCACCAAAATCAGAATAATAGGTAAGCGCAAAAGACATCTCTTTACGAAAAATGGGGATAATGACAAGCATCGAAAGAAAAAACCAAATTAAACTTATCAGAAAAATAAAGACTCCAAATAATACTTCCTTTTTCTTTTCTTCAATATGAATTTTTTTATTCCGGAGGGTAATGAATAATATATATAGTCCAAAAAAAGCTGTACTTAATGCGACTTCTTCTTTGGAAAAAATACTTGCAATAAAAAATAAGCCGGAAAATACATATTTTTTTCTTAGGAAAAAATAAAACATAAATAAAAGAAGACCTGTTGCAAGAGTTACTGCATGGAATTCAAAAATATTTGCTCTCTGCATTGCCGGAAAAAATAAGTATGAAATAGAAAAAATAATCCCAATAATTTCTTTTTGTTTCTGTTTTTGAAACACCATTTGCGAAATTCCATATACAGCAAATGCCCCTAAGCCTAACGCAAATGATTGAATAATAAGAAGAGTTTCGGCCCCACTGTAAATAAAATAAAAGGGAGCAAGAAACGCAAGAAGAATATCATTATGTATTGCCATACGCTTTACTTGGTCATATCCATGAGGGTTGGTTAGCTCCAAAAATCTTGAAAAATCACCAGTACGCAATGCTCTATAGGTGTTATATACCGTTTGATGCATGATTCCTAAATCAAAATAATTTGCGTATAGCGTGTGATAACGAAGAATGGTAAGATAGGAAAAATAGCTGATATATACCAAAACAAAAAGGGCAAGTATTAAAACCGCCCAGTGTTTCTTAAAAAATGCTTTCATTGGTTCACAATAG
>JAPLYQ010000131.1 GCA_026395475.1 Candidatus Roizmanbacteria bacterium
TAGTTTATTTTCGAATTAATAAAGTCCTTGCCGAAATCAATAATTAAAACTCTGAAATAATACACAAAATAAAAACAAGATGTCAAGAGCAAAATAAAAAATGCCCAATACTCAAAGGCACTTTCAGTTAATAGGACACGCTTATCCTTAAGGAATTGAAATGCGACATAGGTGAATGAGTAGATACCAAAAAAGAAAAATAGTGGCGCTCCCTTCTCTACTTTCTCCTTTCGGACATTAAAAAACATTTTGAGAGAAAGATAGATTCCAAGACCTAAGAATGCGGCTTTATAAAGTGCAACTGGGTGGCGAAACCATTTCCAAAGCACCCCTGGCTCATTCCCAGCTATGAATGCGCCTATCTCTGCTATTGTAGTAAAAATAAAAAGGGATGGAGCAATGTAATCACTAAATTCCTGAAATTTAATCTTGTTTGTTCTACATGCCCAATACATGGTAACTATTCCTCCAATAATCATCCCTAATGGTGATATCCCAGGATATCCATTTGCGAGAAGATATTTAAGAATATTAAAACCGAACTCTTGAAAATGCGTAAGTCCGTATAATATACGTCCAAATACTAATGCGCCTCCAAAAGAAAGAAATGTAATATCAAATGCAACTTCTTCTTCATATTTTGAAATGCGGATATGCTTCCAAATAAAAAAACATCCCCAAAAGAACCCAAGCATTAAAAAAATTCCGTAGGTATAGATTGAGAACGAGCCAAGTTGAGCAAATATAGGTAACATGGGATAAGTATACTTTACCTGAAATCAAACTTCAAAATTAAATAAAACAGTATAGATACAGTCATGTTCCGTTTATTATCTATCTTCATGGACATTTGTAATTCTCGCATATGCCAACAGTGACGTCTTATGCTTCGTTTTTCCAACCCTCCTTAATGTCTCACTGGCATAAATGTCACTTGTTTGGCATACTGCTTCGAATTACATAAACTTAGACGAGATAAGAAATGGAACAGATGGCACGAGTAAAGGGCACCCGGCAGCGCACACAAAACTTCGGCCAGCAGGCTATCGAAGGTTTTGGAGCACTGACGGGGGAAATTACGAGTGACAGAATCTGGAGAATAACTATATACGAGAATTGCTCAACAGGACAATTTTGGTTTATTCCCCTCGTTTATAGTACAATATCACTCATGACAAAAACTACCCCTCCCCTTCAAGTTGGTTTCGATATGGACGGCGTTCTTCTTTATAATCCTGGTCGAATTATTCGCCCTTTGATCTCATACTTTAAACGAATTTTTCTTCATAAAAAAAAGCTTAAATTTTATTATCCAAAAACCTATTCAGAAAAGGTATTTTGGAGACTTGTACACAAATCAAGTATTTACAATGCCCCAGGAATTAGTGAAATTACCAGACTCGTAAAAGAGGGTACGATTGAGGCATATCTTATTACTGCTCGCTATAATTATTTAGGTTCTTCTGTAGAAAAGTGGGTCAAAAAAAACAAATTAGAAAATACATTTAAAGGTGTCTATTTTAATAGTAGAGACGAGCAGCCGCATGAATTTAAAGAAAGAATGATAAATGAATTAAAGCTTAATGTATACGTTGAGGATAATTTTGATATTGTCAATTATTTAGCACAAAAAACACCTGCAGATATTTTTTGGGTTTACAATATTCTTGATCGAGGTACAAAATTTCCAACAAAATTTCCTAACTTAGCATCTGCCCTAAAACAAATGACAAATGGAAAACACAAGTAGTATCAAGCAAGAAAAATCAATTCAGTTACTTTTCTTTTCACCATATTTCTATCCCTATATTTCAGGAATTACTCAATATCCTTACAGGCTTTTTAGTGAAGACAAAATAGCATGTAAAACGACATGTCTCACATTTCAATATGATTTATCTCTTAAAAGACAAGAAGAAATCAATACGAATTTAAATGTTCGAAGAATGCCATTTCTATTTCGTATTTCCAAGGGTTTTATCTCTCCATCTTCACTCAATTATTTTTGGAATGAAGCTAAAAAAACAGATATTGTCGTTATAAATCTCCCAAGTTTTGAAGGAATAGTTCTTTCTCTTATCGCGAAATTAATGGGAAAACCTCTCCTTATTTTATTACATTGTGAAGTTCAACTTCCCTTTTCAGTAGCAAATACCGTGATCAACTTCGTCTTAAACTGTGGAGTTGCATTACAACTACTTTGTGCAGACAAAATTATTGTTGAAACAAAAGATTATTTTGCAAATATGTGGCCATATATATTATTTGAAAATAAAATAAGTGAGCTTCTGCCGCTCATTAATAATGAACTACCCGATACACAATTTAAAATAAAATTAGAAATCCTTAAAAAAAATTATTCACATGTGGTAGGTTTTTGTGGAAGAATTGCAGCAGAAAAAGGAATTGAAGTATTGCTAGAAAGTATTTCTGAATTAAAAAATGTAGTTCTTTTGTTGGTTGGTCCTACTGGAAAAAATGTCGCAGGCGAAGAAATGTATAGTAGTCGAATAAAACAACTCCTTGAGACTAAAAAGATACCACATATGTTTTTAGGAGTTTTGTCTGCTGCTGAACTAACTTCTTTCTATCAGTCAATTGATGTTCTAGTCCTTCCTTCAGTTAATAAAACAGAGGCGTTTGGGATGGTACAGGCAGAGGCAATGATCCAAGGCGTGCCAGTGGTGGCTTCTCTCCTACCGGGGGTGCGTGTGCCCATTCAGCTTACAAAAATGGGTATCTTAACGAAGCCTCATAGCTCATCAGAGCTGACTCAAGCGATACAACGTATTTTGAGTAATAAAGAAATGTATACAAATAAAAATCTTGTTATAACGGCAAGAAATATATTTGATTCAAAAAAAACATATGATAGTATGTACTCTATTATTCGCCATATGATCCATCCCATTTCATGAAAAAAATAACATCCATTATCAAAGCTTACCTTGCAGAAAGACCAGACTTTTATGCCTATCTACGCCCTCAAGAAGCATACTTTTTTTATGAAAGAAAAAATCAAATGAAAGGCCCTATTCTTGATTTTGGAAGTGGAGACGGCTTCTTTGCAAGTACTATCTTTAAGAAACGATTTATTGATGTAGGACTGGATCTTTCTTCCAGTCGTATAAAAGAATCACTGAAAACTAATATGTATAAAGATACAAAGGTGTATGACGGAGGAATAATCCCCTTTCCTTCTCAAACATTCCGTACTATTGTTTCTAATTGTGTATTTGAACATATTCCCAAGATTGGAAAAAGCGTTAAGGAAATGCATAGAGTTTTGAAAAAAAATGGGCTTCTTATGACAACGGTTATGTGCTCAAGTTGGAGTTCAAATCTTAAGGGAGGAAAATTATTTGGTAAAACATATATCCGTTGGTTTAATGAAATACAACAGCATAACTCTCTTCTATCAAAAAAAGAATGGATCCAACTTTTTAAGAAAAGTGGATTTGAAATAGTGGAATCTATTGATTATCTCTATGAAAAAGCCGCTCAACAAACCGAGCAATATCACTTTCTTTCTCTTTTTTCATTATTTTCATACGCTGTTTTTAAAAAATGGAAATTGTTTCCATTTGTTTCGGCAAAAAAAATACGAAGAATTGAAAATATTATTTCGGAAGATAATAAGAATCCTTCAGCGTGCTTCTTTGTCTTGAGAAAGATTTAATTCTTTTTAAATATCATGACCAATGGATGGTCATATACTGTAAAGGCTTCCTCTGCCCATTGATCTGGAAAATCTATCGGAATTCCTAAGTAACGTAGTGATGGGTATGAACTAAATTCCTTTATGAGGGTAAAACCTTTCTCATTTTTTAGCATACTTTTATAAAATTGAGATGTTGTCGGATATCTTTGAGGTACTTCCATAATACTGCCCCATGCTCTGTTAGATGACATTATGTAATAATCCGCACTATCAAGAAGTGAATTTACTTCACTCCATTTTTCTTGAGAATCTGGATCGAATATATGTACTTCTTTCCCAACATAATTTCTACTTCTTGGGTCTTGAATCATCAAGGGTAGTGGATCGTCCCAATACTCTGTAAGTATTGTACTTCGTGAGGGAATGTTCCCATATATCCATTCTGACGCTGTCACTCGCGACTGCTCTTTTGTATAGATAGACATAAAAGCTAGGGGCCAGAAAATAACCAATAAAAATAGTAGTGTCCATATTGCCTTACGAGCTAAAAAAGAAACTTTTAATATCAAATAGCGCATAGTCTTTGCAAATTGAAAAGACTGATAGATAAGAAAAGATAATATCCAAATCATAGATAATAAAACGTACATATTTTTTTTCTTTGCAAGTAAAAATGCTCCAAAACACGATATAAGAAAATAAAGTGGACCCACTCCAAAAAAAATAATGTTTTTTATCGGAAAATCATAAGATTTTGAAAACCATTGAATTGCTGGAGGAAAATATCCTAATGGTTTTTCAAATGATTTCAGTGTCCCGATATTATTCATAAAAATATTACTTAAGGATGGATCTAAAATATTATTTGTCTCAAAATAGTAAGGAGATCCCAAACGAAGTGCTAGATAAAAAAATACAAAAAAACTTACTCCACTCAATATTACAGATATTGTTTTATTTCGATGTGTCGATTTTTGATAATACAATCTCAATAATCCTACTGCAATAAAAACTCCTATAAGAGGGGCCATGTAGATAGCGCTAATTTTACTTGCTACTGCCAACCCAAGAAAAAGACCAGAGAGACAGATGTCAGTTATAACGTTAGAACGTTTAAATGTTAAAACGTTAAAACGAATTGAATAATAGAAACTTAACCAACAAAATAAATTGAGAAATGTATCAACTGTAAAATAATGTGAAAGTTGAATCGGAAGAACAGCAATTGCATAAAAAAATGCACCTAAATATTTTATAGAAGAAGCTAATTTCAATTTTTTTTCAATCAATTCAAGAATTTTAAAGATAATAAGAACGATTAAAAAATCTGCAATACCCGATATTACCCTCCCCTGTAGATTAAATAGGTCATAGGTATCATTCCCCATATACTGCGCTATTATTTTGTTGAGTAGTACTGGAAATGTGCCATAAACGTAAAATTCATGTCCTTTGTTTACCGGATTAAAAGGAGATGTTGTCTGGTCTAGATATTGAGGTAAAGATGTGGGTAATTTAATATCTATCCCCACCATTGTGAGAAATCGTTCATCAGGATGGAGGTGCCACCCCTGATCCCAGTTATTACCGTAGAGACGAAAAAATATACCAATGAAAAGTATACAAAGCAATAATAGTTTATTTTTATTAAGCACAAGAATAGGTTTAAGGTCTTAGAGTTAAAAAGAATTATCCTTTGACTTTAAAACTTTGAAACTTTTGACTATATTTTTTTAGTTCTGCTGGTCAGTCTTGACTTTTTTTAAGACTCCTTCAAGACTTCTTCCCTCTTCAACTACCACCTTTGGCTGTCCTTTTTTAGGAAAAAGTGAGAGAACTACTTTAAATAAACTTCCCTGTTTTTCTTCTTTGACAAATAACTTTGCTTTCGATATCTCCCTTTTTCTCGTCAATCTTTCTCTTAGTCGATCAAAAAAGCCTTGTGTTATCATGGAACTTTTGAGAGATAGATTTTGAGTTGACATCTCAATTTTTGCGGCAGATGGTTCATTAATGAGAAGACCAAGTAAGTCTCGTGTAGTAAGAATATCAATTGGCTTACTATTGGCATCAATGATAACAATGCTTCCTATTTTCTTTTCTAGAATTAAATGAAGTGCATCTCGCGCAAAATCGTTTGGACTGAGTGTCAGAACATACGATTTAAGAAAATGCTTTACTCGTTTTGTTTGCAGCGATGATTTGTCAGTATTCAATGCTCCCCGTTCTTTTTTCTTTGGAGCAATAAGAAATGAAATGAGATCGTAATAACTAAGTACACCTCGAAGGCGTCCTTCTTTATTTACGACTACTAATTTTGATAGTTTTGTTTCTTTGAAGATATGAAGAGCTTGACCAATAGTCTCTTCTTCCTGAACAACAATCAATGGTCTTTTTTTTGCTCTTATCATTTGACTGATTCGAGTTGTATAGACATTGTGTGGCTCATAGGTCCTGAGTATATTGCGAGCAGAAACCATGCCAATAAACTTATCTTGATCATCAAAAACTGGAAGGTAATGTATTTTTGATTGAATCATCAGCTCGGCAATTTTTCCTGCTGTGTGCTGCATTTTAATATGGGGAGCATGAAAAAGACAATGTTCTATTTTAATATTGGAAGGATGCGAAGATTTAATAACAGAATAATATGGATTGATGAGTCCTAAATATTTTTGATCTTTATCAAAGATGAATGCTGCTGAATGTGAACTTGGGAGCTGACTTAAAACTGATGAAAGAATCTCATCTGGCGCCGCTTTAATGATCCCTTCTGTTTGCATGAGCTTTGATGTCTTCATACTTTTGTGATTGGTTCGAGAAAATATATAACTGATAACACACCCCATCCTGATGCCCCATTCTTATCTGAATGCGCTGGACCTGCAATATCGATATGCATCCACTTTGCCTTTTTTATAAACTCTTTCAAGAAAATAGCTGCTGTAATTGCCCCTCCATATCGAACTGTACTAATATTCTTTAAATCTGCAATGGTACTCTTCATATGTGCAAGGTATGCACTATGGAGTGGCATTCTCCAATAGTCATCTCCTGCAAGGCCTGCTGAAACCGCATACTTCTTCTCAAATGCATCATCGTTTGAAAAGAGACCAGCGAGATCATTCCCTAATGCTACCATGCATGCCCCTGTTAGTGTTGCCATATCAATAATATAATCTGCTTTCAACACTGTCTCTGCATACACTAATGCATCTGCAAGGGCCAATCTACCTTCTGCATCTGTATTTAAAACTTCCACTGTTTTTCCATTCATCGCTGTTACTACATCTCCCGGTTTCATTGCTTTTCCTGAGGGCATATTTTCACAGGCAGGCAAAACACCATATACATCTGAGAAGGTAGACACTAGTGGCTTCTGAGAAGCTAAATAATCAAATACTCCAAGTACTGCTGCACCACCTGCCATATCTATTTTCATATCCATCATTCCTTCACTTGGCTTTAACGATAGACCTCCTGAATCAAATGTTATGGATTTACCAACAAATGCAAATTTTTTTGTACCGCTTCCTTTGTAATGCAAGACTATGAATGCTGGCTTGCGTTCGCTCCCCTGTGCTACCCCTAAAAATGCGCCCATCCCTAATTTTTTACATTCTTGCTCGTTAAGCACTGTAACATCAACTTTTCCCTGAGCTTTTTTTTCTATTTCTTTTGCATAATTGACAAGTGTTTCTGGATGAAGATGAGAAGCAGGAGTGTTAACCATATCTCGTGTCAAAAGAAGTGCAGAGGCAGTATTTATTCCTTTTTCAACCGCTTTTTTGACTTCCGCTGTTTCTGATGTTTCTATATATACATTATTAACATGTGGATGTTTTTTTTGTGACTCTTTTCCTTTAAATGTGTCAAAGGAATAATCACCTATTAAAACCCCTTCTACAATTGTCTGTACGTCTTTACCATAAGTCCCAATATGAACAACAATTTCTAGTGCTTTTACATTTCGCGCAAGATGGACTGCCTTACTTATTTGATTTCGAATATTTTTTACTTCGTGGACCGCTTCATCTCCTAATCCAAGAATAACAATGTGTCCTATTCCTTTATCGGTTGCTTGTTCAATATGAAGTATATCTGTGTCTTTACCCGCAAATTCATGCCTCTCAGCTTTCAATTGAATTATCGTTTGGAGTTCTTTTGGTATGTTTTTGTATTTATGTGTTCCTGTGTGTGAGAAATATATGTGGAAGGAGTTTTGGTTTGTGTATGTTTCTTTAATATGTATAGCTGGCGTCATAGTGAAACTATATTACCTTTTCCCCAAAAAAGAGTCAAGGGGTGAATCATTTAGCTTCATTTGCAAACCAGTTATAGTAAACGGCAGGAATAAAAAGAAGCATTATTGAAGAGGCAAGAAGAATCCCTGAAATAATCGCACCTCCTAAGCCTCTCCATAAAGGATTGGAAAGCGTAATAGGAAGAAGTCCAAGGATAGTATTTAACTTTGTTAAAATAATTGGCTCTAATCTACTTGCACCAGCGTCAGCTATTGCCTCTTTAAACTCCATACCTTCTTTTAAATTAATATTTATTTTATCTACTACAAACATTGAGTTTGTAACTACAATTCCAAATAACGACAATATGCCTATCATCGCTGGGAATGACACTGGGGTTCCGGTGAGAGCAAATACCACAAATACGCTTGATACAGCCAGTGGAATAACCATTAAGACAATGAGTGCCTGGCGATAAGATTGAAACTGCAACACCATGGTAATGAGAATAAGAATAAACGCAACGCCCATCGCTTGTACTATCGAATTAATAGATTTTTTATTTTCGTCATTAACTCCTCCTGTTTTCCATGTATATCCACTTTTAAGACCAAGTTTATTTGCAAATGTTTCCAAATCTTTATTTTTTGCGGTAACAGAAAATCCGGGCAAGACTCCTGCAGAAACAGAGAGCGTGCGAATTCTATTCTCACGGGTAATAACTGTTGGATTTGATTTCATAACGAAACTACCGAGTGAAGAAAGAGGAATAGATGTCCCTGCTGTGGTTGGGATTTGCACAGTATTTAAATCTGTTGGATTTGGTAAATCGGAAGAAAGATAGAATACAATATCTTTTTTTTCTGTCGTTGTCTTGTCAAAGTTAACTGAGTTAAATGTAAAACCACTCGCATACATACGAAGCCAAAGACCTATTGTATCAATAGTTATTCCATTATCTGCTAATTTTCCTAGATCTGGAACAAATACTAATTTACTTGTCCCTGCTTTAATACTTTTATCAATGTTTGATACTCCTTCTTGCTTTTCAAGAAAGGCAGTAATTTTATTTGCATACTCATCTAATTTGCCCAAATCATCTCCACTTAACTTTATTTGAAGGTCACTTCCTGCTGGTGGCCCACTTCCTACTTCAACGACAGATATTTTCCCTTTTTTATAATTTTTGAATAGTCCTCGTATTTCGTCAGCGATATCACTTGATGATCTTTTTCTATTCTCCAGTTCTGGGAGATGAACGGTAAATAAAGTTCCACTTGGACTTTCTGATCGACTTTGAGAAGATACGTATTGTTGGCCCACCTCACCTGCAACAAATAATACATCTTTGGTTTTTCGTAATTTTTCTAAGACCTGCTCGGACTCTGTTGATACCTGCGTTAAAGAAGTTCCTGGTGATAGGGACAAATTAACATAAAAAATAGTGTTGTCTGTTTTTGGAAAAAATTCATTCTTCACAAGCCCAAGTGGAAGTAACGCAAATGAGATAATTGCATAAGAAACAATTGCAATGATTACTTTTGTACGTGCAGATTCTGAATTTAAAATACGAAGAATAAGTCGTTGATATGCACGAGCAATAGGTTCAATACTGATAACACCATGATTAGAAAATTTTGCAAGATAATGAGAAACAGAACTCATTACGACATTTTTTTTAATAATTTCTTGAAATGTATGTGTGATAGATTTTCGAACGCGCATAAACAATAATGCAAAAAGAGCATATACAACTATCACAAATGGAAATATTGGACTTGCAGGTAGTATTGAGATGAGAACAAATAGTGATGCTGCGAATGCTACCAGCTGAGCAAGTAATACAACGCGTTTTGCAATTTCAGGTTTTAAAATAACGATCATAAATGGCAATGTGATAAGCACTGCAATTGCTGTAGAGGAAAGCATTGTTATTGTTACAACGAGTGGAATTGGTTTGATAAATTCACCAATAATGCCTGTTGTTAACAGCAGTGGAACAAATGCCCAAATAGTTGTGATGGTTGTTGACCAAATAGGAACAATAGTGTCTCTCCACACGATTAATCCCGTTTCGGCAGGAGTAAACTTTCCCGTTTTATAATAAGAAGTCATCGCTGATACAACAACAATCGTGTCATCGATTAAAAGTCCTAAAGCGATAAGCAATGCAAAGAGTGTAAGAAAATTTATAGATTGACCAAATACATTCATAAAAAAGAATGCTGAAAGAAATGTGAGTGGGACACTGAATGAAGAAATAAGTGCTTGGCGTAATCCCAAAAATATAAAAAGACATCCAACGATGAGAATTATCGTTGAGCGAAATTCCTTTAATAAATCAGAAAACTGTTTATCTATTTTTTCTGAAGTATTACTAATGGTTGTAATCGTGTATTGATTTTCAAATTCAGTAGTAGTTTTCTTTGTTATCTCACCAATTGCCTTCCCTGCTTCATCAATATTTGATCCAGTTGTTTTATAGACATAAAATGTCACGGTTCGAGAAGCACTTTTATTGTTACTCGCAATATAACTTGGATACTGATTCCTCTTTGAACGTTCCATTATGGTTGCGATATCTCCCAATTTCACAATTTTTCCTGCAACGGTTATACGGATGTTGCGAATATCAGCAACTGACGATACTTGAGGATCAATAGTAAGTGAAAATGTATTGCGATTCGTATCGATTGCACCTGCAGGATAGGAAACCGTGCTCTTTTGAATACTCTGTGCCAAGAGAAGTGGATTGATTCCAAATTCACGTATCTTTTCTGGACGAATCGAAACAACAATTTCTTGTGTTTCAAATCCGGAAACTGTAACTCTGTCAACTTTTGAACTATCTTCGATTCTTGTTTTCAACTCTTTCGAAAAACTCATGAGAGAACGAAGGTCATTTTGAGTACTGACTGCAAATGTCCATACTGGCTGATCTTCAAAATCAAGTGCTTTTACTGTTGGTGTTTTGGCGTCCGATGGGAGGGTTGTAATGCTGTCAATTTGAGATTGAACATCTGACTTTGCTTTTTCAGAAGAAACAGAGGAAATAAATTGGATGGTAACAATGGACGCATTATCACGAGAAGTTGAAGAGAGTGTGTCTATTCCTTTTACGCTCTGGAGTGCGTTTTCAATAGGTTCCGTTACAAGAGTTTCTATATCTGCTGGACCTGCTCCCGGTAGTACTGTAACAACTGTTACGATAGGAATTTTAATTTCAGGATTGAGCCGTCGAGGAAGACTCATATATCCAAAAATACCGAGTGCAAAAATAGTAACAACAAGAAGAAGAACAATGCGAATATTCACAACATACTTTGCTATCCAACTTTTCCATAATGATGGATCAAATTGGATTCTCTCTAAATATGATTGTTTTTCTATATTTTTCATCAATCTTATGTTTGCTTTATAACACGAGTTTTAGTGTGTCTCCTTCGACGATATTTCTATCAAGAATTACTTTATCACCAGCACTTAACCCTTTTTTTACCTCTACATAATCACCAGTTACATCTCCCAGTTCAATAGTCTTACTTACCGCTTTTAATACACCTTTATCAGCCTGCACAATGTAAATAAACGATTGTGCATCTGTTTGGTAGATTGCATCAAGTGGAATAAATGGGATAGTTGAGGAAGAATTCGCTGCACCAATTGGCATATCAACCGTAATGACTTGATCATTGGTAAATAGTTTTCCTTCTTCCTCTGGAAGAGAAAATATAATGGAATGGAGAGTACCATCTGTTGGTTCTGAAGAGATATAGGTTGGATACGCTGAGATAGATGCGTCCCCTACTGTGATAGTACTTGCCTCTAATCGAGAAACGGAAGAGGCAATATGTCCAGAAGCATTTACGATAATGGATGCTGCATTTTTCGTACCAGTCATTGTTGCAAGCACAGTTCCTGAAGTTACATTTTGTCCCACTTTTACATTTATTCTTTCTATTACTCCTCCAAATGGTGCTGCAGGATACATAATTGCCTCTTGAATTTGTGCGAGTCGAAGATTTAACAATGAAATTTCTTTATTCAAGTCTAAAGATTTTTCTTGAATATCAAGTTGTTTTAGTGTTGCGTCACGTTGTGCACGAGCAATTGCTCCTGGTTCATTATCTCCATTCGTCTGATACTCTGCAGTTCGAACAGCAGCGTGCGCTTGGTTAAGAGCTGCAAGCACTTGAGACTTTCCCTGCTTTAATGAAAGAATTGCACTATTACTTGAACCATTTACATTAATCGCATCCAAAGCAGTTAATTGTTGATCCATCATGGAAAGTACATTGTTATTGAGAGAGATAAGATTATTTGTTTCGTCAATTGATTTAAAATTAATGTCTCTTAATTCTGCGGCTTGACTTTCTGCTTTTGTTGCAATCTCTCTATTTTTAGCGATTACTTCTTTCTGAGTGTCGTAGGTATCAGACAAAAATTGATAGTTTTTTTCCGCAACTTGACGAGTAACCGATTGTGCAACTCCTCCTTGATAATTTGTCGAAAACCCAAACAGCCAATTTCCTTTTTGAACTGTTTCTCCTTCATGTTTATATATCTGCTGTACAACACCTCCCGTTAAAGCGGTAATTTTGATGACGCCAGATTTTTCAACCTTCGCTTGAAGACGAATTCGAGGAGCCTTCCCTATTGACACAACCTCAACTTCTTTTGTTTGTCTTTCAGTTTGAATGATTGCTTTTGGTGGTGTCTGAAACACATGACTAAGAACAATTAACAATAATAGAATTCCCATGAATCCAAAAAAATAGCGCAACGGATAGTCATCAACTGTATGATAAATTGCTCGAAGAGTTTTCTTAAAATAGTTCGTCATTTTTGATATGGTAACTTGCAAAACATCTATTATACGGTAACCGAAGTAATATGTCAAATAGGTATTTTAAATATTACTATTGACAATTGGGAGAAAATAATCATAATGTAGCTATATAAAAATGAAAGAAGAAAATAATGAGGCTTCAAAAAAGAGTGTGAGACTTGCTCCCCTTTTAAAAAAAAGTAAGAGGAAAAAAAATCACAATGAACTAGTTGTTTATATCTACAATGTTGTTGAAGATGAGTGGTCATTTATTACGACTATTTCTGATAAAGAAGAACGAAGAAAAGAAATAGAAAGTTGTAATAGTTCTGCAGAGTGCTATTTATTTGCAAATGCAGATGAAAATGAGTTTACTTATATTTCTCCAAAACCAATTTCTTCAGAATTTAAAAAATATTTTCAACGATTAGTTGGTGCAACAAAAATTGATATTCTTGTTCCTAAAAATGACACTCATCTTATCTGCAAAGATTTTTATAACGATAAAGCATTATTCAATCGTTTTATAAAAAAGGCAAAAAAATATAAGAAGGTCTCATTGGTAAGTTATGCAACATCTCCGCAGTTTCTTGACCTTGCTGAAAGATTAAAAGAGAAAAAAATAAACGTTGTCACTCCTGAAGCGCCAGAAGTTGACTGTGCATGGACAGTCAATTTTTATGGAAGTAAATCTGGCATTCGCCAACTTGCCCAACAAAGCACAGCACTTGAACCAGATTTTATTATGCCGGAAGGTGTTATTTGTGTTGGTAAACTGGACGCTGCAAAAATTGCGGCAAATAGATATATCAACGACAATGGAGTTGTGATCAAAACTAATAAAGGAAGTAGTGGAAATGGAGTACTTATCTTTCGCAATGGTGATCTTCCAAAAAATTACAAAGAATGTGAAAAAGCTATATATACTACTTTGAATAAGAATGACTATTGGGATAGATATCCAATTATTATTGAAGACCTTATTAATGTTGATGTAAATAATGGAAGCAGCTTTCCAAATATTGAATTTAGAATAAATAAAAATGGAAAGATTGAGATGCTTTATTACTGTCTAATGATGGTAACAAAAGAAGGTGCTTTCTATGGTATTGATATGCATGAAGATGTGCTCGGTGAAAGACTTGCTGCGCGAATTATCGATACTGGATACTATATTGCTGAACGATATGCGGCGGCCGGATATCGAGGACATTTTGATATAGATATGATTGCTACAAAATACAATCAAGTCTTTGTCAATGAATCTAATACTCGGAATACAGGAGGAACTGATGTTTTTAAAGTGGCACTCGAACTCATTGGAAAGGACTTTTTTTCTGACTCATACGTTATTAGTAGAACAAGATATAAGATAGCTAATATCTCTCGTCCTACTTTTTCTAAGATTGAAAAAATTCTTGAACCAATTCTTTATGATAAAAAAACAAAAGAGGGTGTCATGGTTACTTCAGAGAATATTTTAAAACAGGGCGAGCTTATTTATAATATTTTTGGAAATACAAAAAAAAGAGCATACCAAATTGAAACTACGATGAAACAATTGCTTGAAGATTATGCATAAAGCACCACTTACTCTTGCCTTGTTCGTCTATAACTCTGTTGAGGATGAGTGGGCATATCTTTCCCAAATCCAAGATAAGATACTTCGAAAAAAATTGATTATTGGTTCCAATCGTTTTTCTGATTGTTACTTGTTTGCAAATGCAGATCTTCCCACCTGTGTTTATCTCTCTCCAAGACCTATTCATAAAGATTTTTTAAAATATTACGCATCTCTCACAGGATCAAAGATTATATGTAAGGTCCCAAAACAAAATACAGACTTCATGTGCAGAAATATTATTCAGGATGTTGAGCTTTTAAAATGGATAATAAAAAAAGCAAAAAAATATAATCAATCTATTACTTTATATTCCTATGCAAACTCTCCTTATCTGTATGAATTGAAAGAAAAACTTGAAACATATAATATACAAATTACTCTTCCCGATGCTCCTCTAAAAAAAGATTTATGGACAGTTTCCTATTTCGGTTCGAAAACTGGATTTAGAGAAACCTTCCATCGTCATATGCCTTTAGGATATATTTGTAAAACTCCACAAGAGGCGGCTCAAAAAGCAGCAAAATTATATCAAATGAATAATGGCGTTGTTATTAAAACAGCCAGAGGAAATGCTGGTGAAGGCGTGCTTATCTATCGAAAAGGTGATCTCTCAACTCAAAAAACGGTCTGTGAAAAAACTCTATTAACTCGCTGTGAAAAAGAGCCTTATTGTAGCACAGCTCAAATAGTGGTGGAAACATTTATTGACAGCACGCCAGAAAAAAAACAGCCCTTCCCTAGTATTGAGGGATATGTTACGCAAGATGGGACACTAACATTCCCCTACTACTGCAACATGATTGTAACTAAGGAAGGTGAGTTTTACGGAATGGAGATGGCAAAGAATACATTGACATCTGACGTATCAAAGAAAGTAAACAAAATATCGAAAGACATTGCGACGACATATGCAAAAAAAGGTTTTAGAGGACGATTTGATATCGATTTTATTTATGATGGGAAAAAAGTATACGCAAATGAATCAAATGTACGCTGTAATGGTGGGACAGATACTTATTTCATTGTAAAAAAAATTGTTGGTGTGGATTTTTTTACGAAAAGATACGTCTTAGCAAAGTACATTGATCTTACGATAAAAGGAAGAAAAACACTAAAAAAAGTATTAAGCATATTAAAACCCTTATTATTTAATACAAAACAACAATTGGGAAT
The DNA here is from genome assembly GCA_026395475.1 of Candidatus Roizmanbacteria bacterium. Classification (GTDB taxonomy): domain Bacteria; phylum Patescibacteriota; class Microgenomatia; order UBA1406; family GWC2-37-13; genus JAKBEU01. The sequence goes on from JAPLYQ010000131.1 coordinate 15,531, forward strand.
TGTTATTAACTCAGAAGCGGTAATTCGACATAAAGGACTTTCCTATATTATCATTGCAACTTCAAAGAAAGAGGCCTTCAAAGTCGATCAAAAAATTAATAATTTAATACAAAAATACTCTTGACATTTGTATCAAATCAGCAATAATATTGCTTACTAATGGAAAACGTAGAACAAGAAGATAAACCTCCGAGTACACGAACTCTCAGTAAAAAAAAACAACGGTCTTGGCG
>JAPLYQ010000042.1 GCA_026395475.1 Candidatus Roizmanbacteria bacterium
GAGTAAATAACGAGCTTTTTCTACTGGATCATAATCAAGTTTTGTTCGAGTATAAATAGTTGGAATAAGTATGTTTTCAATTACTGTTAATTTATTGATTAAATTAAATTGTTGAAAAACAAAACCCACAAAGGTATTTCGAAGAGATGACAATTCATTGTCATTTAACTTCGAAACATCCTTATCATTAATAAAAATAGAACCATGAGTAGGTTGGTCCAGGAGACCAATAATATGCATGAGAGTTGACTTTCCACTTCCGGAAGGACCTATGATAGAAGTAAATTCACCCTGTTTTATTTCAAGACTGACATCTTTTACTGCAGTGAAAATAACATCATCATCCAGTTTATAAGACTTATTAACATTTTGCAGTTTAATCATATAGGTAGCGCGAGACTAATTTTGTACATTCAAAATAACATCTCCCATTTCTACTCCTGAAAGTATTTCAACCAATCCATCGGTCTCAAGACCAGTTTTTATATATACTTTTTCCTGAGTGCCATTTTTCTTTCTCCATACAAATTTTTTATCTCCTTCTGACTTAATTAGCTTATCCTGAACGACAACTACATTATTTTTTTCGCTCAGTGTAAAGGATACATCGCCCGTCATACCATATCTATATTTGTTCGCTGCTTCTTCAGGAATACGCACTCTCCCCTCATACACAGTTCCTGTTTCTCCAGCTTTTGGTGTGTAGGAAACATAATAAAGAGATCCTGATTTTGTTTGATCTGGAAATGAGTCAAATGTCATTTCTCCTTTCATACCTTCTGAGAGTTTTGTTATTTCTGTTTGATCAGCGGTAAATGAAAGATAGAGTGTTTTTGGGTTTATGATTTCAAACTCTGCCTGAGAAGGGGTGATATTAACCCCCGCATATTTTGAATCTGCTCGAGTTACCACGCCTTCGATAGGAGTAAATAAATTACTATATTCAATAGAAAGATTGGTAAGTTCTACATCTAAAACAGAATTGTCTAGTCCGTACTGAGCATTTTCAAGAAGGCGCTTCATTTTGTCCCCCAAATCAAGATCATTCGTTGGTTGGTCTCCTACACGTTGATTGTCGCTTCCCACTTGATCAAAAGAAAGTGTCTCCTTCTTTAACTCCCACCCATGCAAGTCTCCCTGAAGTTTGGAATCTTAAGATAATATGTTCATCTGCATTTATTTCTCCAGCAAGAGAGAGCAACTCCTTCATATTTTGTCGTTCAACCACATATGTCTGTTCTTTTTCTATTTTTGCTTGTGCAGTTCGTTGTTGATTTAAATATAATCCAACTCCAATCACAATAATAAGGAATATATACCATCTCTTTTTTAGAAATCCCAATACATTTTTCAGAAGAATCATACCTTTGTAATAATTAGTAATTAAGCAACCATTTTTTTCAAAATAGGATTGATTTTATTCAAATCCTCATTAGAAATATTGTCTGTAAACTCCATACAATGCTGTTTCATAACAGCTAGAATTTTCTCAACCTTTTTCTTTCCCATTGTTGTCAATGAGATACACTGCTCTCGCTCATCACCCTCTTTACTGATCTTTTTTACCAAACCATCAACTTCCATCGCAGTTATCTTTTCAGAAAGGGATGATAATTTAGAATACAGGATTTTTGCAAGTTGTGAAAGAGTATATTCTTGCTTTTGAAGAAGATGGAGAATTGCTGCTGAAAGCATAAGGTCTTTATTGGCTTCTTTATAATGACCCTTCACTTTTCGTCCAATAAAGTAGAGTGTGAATAGAAAGTCTACCCGTGTATCATCCATATCTATATGTTACGGTAACCGAAGCATCCTGTCAAGCGTTAATTAGTCTATTACTTCATTTTTATTGCCCTGATGGATACTTGATTGGGTGGAATTGTTGAATCTTTTCCACTTGGTTTAGTAAATATTGTTTCACTTCTTGCAAGAACCCAGGTTGAACCGTGTGGATCAAGTATTTTGGGAGATTTTGGTAATGGGTCATGAATTGTAATTGCGTCTTCACCTCCACCAGTAAGTGAGGGTAATCTCTCATACATTCCCTGCCGCATTTCATTACCTATTGGAGGAACGTATCCAAGTTCATGTGCTAATGAATCAACAAACGCCTGTCGACTTCTTCCACCTTCACCAGTAGCAACTTGCAATCTTCCTTGTTTTAAACCATTACTATCAAAAAACTCAGGAGTGTCCTGTTCTCGAATAAATCTCTCAACTTGCTGCATACGCGCAACTCTTCGTGCAATCACTTCTTGTGCTAGTTCTGGAGTTGTTATGTTTTTACTTCCAGAGTCAAGCAACGCCTGGACAGACACCAGTCTGGCGGCGTCTGCAAAAGTGCTAATTGGTTGATTTGATCGTTCATCTGCAGGTATTGATACTGTCATAATTTGAAAAATTATTATTAATAATATATGTGTTCAAAAGCAATTGCTGTAAGTGGCCAGAGTGGCAAACTATATCTACTAATATCTCTATGTTGAACGCACAAAGTTGCAGTTAGAAAAACCAATGTAAAATAAAAAAAACTTCGCTGTTTTGATTTCCATAGTACAACAGCCGTTGAGATGTAAATGGCAAAATAAAATAAGATATCTTCAAGCCATGCTGTTCCTACCCAAGTGGCCGATGAGTTAAAAACTGCATATGGAAAGAGAAGATGTATGTTATCACCCGAATGAAAATAAGCAAAGAAATCATTGTATTGTATATAGTAGATACCAAAAACTGCAAGCAGCCCAAACGGTATAAGCAATAAGAAAAACCACTGTACATTAAATTGTTTTTTCTCCCCTAAAGACACATGAGGAATGATAAACGGTTCAAGGAGTGCTAAAAAGTACGCTGGAAAAAGAAGAATTCCAGGTGTTTTAGTCATCGTAGCTAGTCCTCCAAGAAGGCCTGCAAGAAGATAATTTTTCTTTTCAAAAAAGAATAAGGAAGAGATTATAAGAAGAAGGAATAATGGCTCTGGGGATCCAACAGATCTCACCACTAGAAACCGGGGTAAAAATAGAAAAAGTGAAGTAAGAAGGAGTGGGTGCTTGGTGAGATTTAACTTTTTTAGCATAAAGTAAAAAAACCATGCAAGTGCAACGCTACTCAACACAGTTACTCCAAGCATTGATTTTAAGAACCCTACAACAAACGATCCAAGATATATAAAAAATGGATAAAGAGGAAGATGAGCTGAGTAATAGAGTGGATTATGAGGAAGTGTGGGTTCTCTGTCAATTTGTTTGAATGCTGCAGGATTATATGCGGTTTTGGCAGGAATGATGTACAAAGGTCCATCAAAATGTTTATAAATAGTGGAGAATTGACCTTTCGTAATAAAGGGCGCCCATGCGATAACCGTGCTTGTTAAAACGACCAAAAGTAAGGTACAATAAGGTATTATGCGATTAGACATACTACTTATTATACTAGGTGGATTATTTTTACGCTTGTATCGATTACAAGACTTCTACATGTTTCTTGCCGATCAAGGAAGAGACGCAGTGATTATTCGCCGCATCATAACTTTTCAAAAGTTTCCTCTCATTGGTCCCCCTTCCTCAATTGGCGAAGTGTTTCTTGGACCCTTCTATTACTATCTTGTTGCTCCTTTTTTATGGATATTCCAGTCAAATCCAATTGGACTTGCTATTGGTGTTGCACTACTTAGCATGATAGCAGCTACGATAATATACTTTATAGTGAGTAAGATTGTATCAAAGGAAACTGCATTTTTATTTTCTGTTTTTATTGCATTTTCCGCACTTTTCGTTGATATTGGTCGCTTTTCATGGAATCCTAATTTACTTCCCTATTTTTCTTTCATAACCATAAGTCTATTTTTTCTTTCACTTCATGGAAAACGAAAATTACTCTATACATTCATGTTTGGAATAATGTTTGGTCTTTCTTTTCAATTACATCACCTCGCAGCACTTCTTGTTGTTCCAATCACATTATATTTTTTTGTTTTTCTTTTTAGAAAAAAAGATTGGTTAGCTCTTAAAGTTCCTTTAATTTCAGTTATTGGATTCATACTAACATTGGCTCCTTTCGCACTGTTTGAAATTCGACATGGATTTATAAATATGCACAATCTGTTTTCTCTTTTTACAAAACAGAATGTTGTGTCAACAGGATCTTTTATTAGCCGACTAAATGATGTCATTTCTGCCATTATTCCTTTTGCTCTTCACCTGTCAATACATCCGGTACTATCATTTTTGATAGTAATTACAGTTGTTGGCATTGTTGTTTTCTTGTTGAAAAAAAAGGAGAATCCTTTTGTGACACTTCAGTTAATTTCATTTATCAGTCTCATTATTGCACTGAGTAGAGTGAATGCTCAGGTGATACCTCATTATTTTCACATTATGTACATGAGTTTTTATTTTCTTCTTGCATATATTCTCTCAACCCTCTTTCATTCGAAACTAAAGGTGATAGGAATAATAGTTACGCTTTTATTTGTACTTATTCAAGCTCCTTCCTATTCTTTTTTCTGGAAGCCGGCATCTCGACAGTATGAATTACCTGAGCGAATTGGAAAAGAGATTGCATTAAAAGCACAGGGTGAGCGAATCAATTTGACCACTTATCCGGTCGAGTTCACTTCGCGGGATTGTTATCAGTACTATATAGAAGTAAATGGAGGAAATGTAATTGATGGATCAAGTAGTGAAATTGCAAAGACGCTTTATGTATTGTGTGACAAGAAACCATGTAGAATAATAAATTCTGATTCATGGAATATACAAATGTTTGGCAAGGCAAAAATTGATACAATGTGGGAAAAGGATGGAGTCACTATTTATAAGCTTATACATCAATAATATATGCATAGCGTATCGCTCATAATTCCCTGCTATAACGAAGAACTAAATATCCAAAAAGGAGTTCTCGATAAAATTGGAAATTATGTTCATCACGTTCCTTCAATAAAGGAAGTAATTATCTCTGACGATGGATCTACAGATAATACAAAAGAGCTCATAAAGAGAGAGTATCTCACAGAGTATCCATTGTTTAGACTTTTGGAAAATGAACATAAAGGAAAAGCTCAGACTCTTATTTCGGCAATACTTTCTGCAAAGGGTGACTATGTACTCTTTACTGATATCGACTTAGCAACTCCAATAGAGGAAGTGGAAAAAATGCTCATGGAAATTGAAAAAAATACAGACATTGTTATTGGATCAAGAAATAATACACGTGCAGGTGCCCCACTTACGCGAAAAATAATGGCGGTAGGATTTATCTTTATTCGCAATTTTATTATTGGACTTAAAAATATTAAAGATACTCAATGTGGGTTC
>JAPLYQ010000150.1 GCA_026395475.1 Candidatus Roizmanbacteria bacterium
TCAAAAAAAGTTTGCAAGATATACGTAAGCTCATTATTATCTTTTACTGCACGAGTCATAAGATTGCTAAGAGGGCATACTTCCAAAACAATATTTTTTTCATGGAGAACCTTCATAAGCTTTTTATCGTACGCTGCTCTAATTCCATGGCCGATGCGATTGGGTTTTGCATAGGTCACACAATCCCACACATCATTCGTGTCGTCTGTTTCTCCAGAGTGAGCTGTAATTTTCAATCCAGCTTTTCGAGCCTTGTTAATAAGCTGTGTATAGTCTTTAAAATGAAAGGTACCATTATCGTAGTTTGAGAAATCAAGCCCCACAACCCCTCGGCCATGATATTTAATTGCCTTATCGATAATGATGGCATTTTTTTCAACAGAAAATTGTCTATCAAGACAAAATATTAAACCAGCTCGCAATTTTGGATACTCAAGTAGCGCTCGTTCCATACCGCGAAGCATGGCCATAATAGCATGGTCTAAGTCCACTTCTCCGTCTCTATTATGTTTCATTGGATTACCGCGAAGTTCAAGGAGAGTAATGTTATTTGATCGATATGCACCACTCATGGTCTCATACACACCCTTCTCAAGTGCAAGTGACCCTGAAGACAGTTTGTCCAAAATAGGATGATAGACGGAATCAAGATATTCCTTTAATGTCGATTTATGACTTGGATCTAATACAACAAAATCTACAAACTCATGATAATCGCGCTTGGAGAGTTTATATCCCTCACTTTGAGCAATATGCCAGTATACAGATGGGGGAATGGAGGTTCCAATGTGGGCATGCAGATCTGCCAAATTACAAAAAAGCCCGCCATTTGAGCGGGGTATTGTTGAAAGCGACTCTTGTATGGGTCTTTCCATATTCAATTGTAGCAGATGGTTTTTAATTTGCAATGTGCTACGTGTTACTTTATTGAAATATTAAGATTAGGTTGTTATAATGCAATACATATTAATTACATATAATTAAAGAATGAGAGCGGAAGAACTTAGTTGGACACACAGAAGTATTCAGTCTCCAATACTTAATCCCGGATATCGTCTTGAAAGGGAAAGGCTTCCTATTGTCCAAGAAGTCGACCGATATCTAAGAGAAACTAAAGGTAAATATCTTCCTCATCAATTGGAATTTGGAGGAAGACTCGCATTAAATGCGGCTCGCAATGCACTTGTAGGGACCGATGGTGGGTCTAATTATGGAATTGGTGCTTCTGTTATGGTTGTACATAATGGGATTGCGGCACTATTTGAAGGAGAGAATACAATGGTCACAGGAACAGAAGAAGAAAGGTTGACGGGGCATGCTGAAACCAATGGACTGAAGGGTGTTATGGCATATGCATCAGGAAATCAGTCAAAAGGTCCAATTGATATTGTGAAGTTGGATGTTTTAAAACTTCCTTTTGATATGGGGAGATCGGGTACGGGTATTATTATGTCTGGAACCCTTGAACCATGTCCAATGTGCGAATGTGTTGCTACTAATGCATTAGCAGTTACCAGAGGGATACTAGGACCTGACGCAGTAATCAGGTCTGTGAGCTCTTCAGTTGATGGTTCCATAGAAGGAGCTCTTAATAACGGTGCAGCTCATGCGTTAGGACAGAAAGCCACGTCAAGTCCTAATGTTTGGAGATCAATACAAAGAGGTTATTTTCAAGGTCAGAATCCTCCAGATTTTACTCCGATACAATTTTCACTTCTTCAAACAACACCTGACCCATTACAAGGCTTTAATCCTCCAGGTATGTATCATAGAACAGAGGATAAGGATCTTGAACGACTATCGAGTGAAATATTTACACAAACAAGACAACAGGTAGATGAATTTCTGGCTACGGGAAAGAAATAATAAATTACTTTATTATCTCTGTAAGAAGAATCTTCATTTTTTCACTTGCTTTATTTGCTTCTGCAACCACTTCTTTATGATCATGTTTAACAAAGGCAAGATTAGTAACAAATGAAAGTCCTAAGACATTTATATTAAGAGATCTTGCAACAAGTGTTTCAGGGACAGTACTCATCCCAACAACATCTGCACCGAGAAACCGAAGCGCCATTTTATCTGCGGGAGTTTCATAATTGGGCCCATGGTAATAGACATATGTTCCTTCATGAAAGGGAATATGAGATTCCACACAAATCTTATGTGCCTTCTCCCTCATGCTTGGATTAAATACTTCTGAGACATCGACAAATTGCGCTCCTTTTAACGGATTATCTAATGCAAGAAATAATGTTATTACATCTGAAAGAATGACAAAATCTCCTACCTTATATTTTTCATTTAATGCACCACATGCTGCTGTAAGGACGAGGTTTTTTATTCCAAACTTAGCAAACAGTCGTATCGGCATTGTTGCCTCAAATCCTGAATACCCCTCATACATATGAAATCTCCCAGACATATAAGCAACCCGTTTATTATTGGTTTTGCCAATAATGAGTTCTCCCGTATGTCCTGGCACGGATGTTTTAATACCAAATAATTTTTCATATGAAATACGCTTTTCAATTTTTGTTTCATCCAAAATTTTATTCCATCCAGATCCAAGGATAAGAAGTGTTTCGGGAAAAGAAGGGACTTCTTTCTTAAGGGTTTTATATGCATCTTCTATTGTTTTCATTCTTCATTTAGATACTTTGTAATATATATTTTTGGAATCTTCATGAGTGAAAGTTGTTTTTTTATATCGATTGACATCTTTCCATCTTTTGATAGATTTGTTTTTATTGCCTCAACTGTTTCTCTCATATCATATGGAAAAACTATCCATTCATCAATTGATTTGACATAAAAATCAGGTAAATGTTTGGTCCACGGTTTAATATATGGGGATGCGGTAGTAATACTTGCCGCTCCCAAATCAGTTAAATATTTAATACCTCTTACAAATGTTTTTCCTGTATCTGAAACGTCATCGATAAGGAGAATATGCTTATTTTTCAAATCTCCTCCTACATGATAGGAAATATCAGACATTTTTTGCTGTTTTAAATCCTTATAACTTGAGATAGTAAAAGAAGCGACTGGGAGCTTTAAAAAATCAGATGCAATATGGGCAATTGTTAGTCCTCCTCGAGCTATTCCAACAATAAGGTCGAGTTTATTGTTCTCTTTCTGAATTTTTTCAGTAAGTGTATGAGTAATAGAGTGAAGTTGTTTCCAGCTAACACAATGGTAATTCATAGGCTACTAGTATATATTATTTATTTCTTAAGAATAATAAAACATTCTTCTATTCGATTATCTTTATGCCTTTTTAACATTTGCTCTACATCCTTAATTTGTGAGGAATGTTTTTTGATTGCCGCAATTTTTTTATCTAAAACTGGAATGATGTCTACCCGTTTTGTAATTTCACTATCTGAATATCCCGGAGGAAAGTAAATGAAATATTCCTGTCCTTGCCCTCTTTGTTTTTCATCTAGACAGAGATAATGGAGCTCTCTTATACATTCATTCTTAATATAAATAAAACTCGAGATCATTGACATTGCGATATGATCAAGATGTCCCGATATCCCTCTTGGTTCATATGTGATGATACGGTCTGGCTGCAATTTATTTACATAGACAGTAATTTTATCGGCAATTTCATGATAAACACTGTTGCTGAGGCGTCCATCTTCGTATCCCAAAAAAATCACTTCTTTTACCCCTAAAATCGCACTTGCTTCTTGAAGTTCAATAACTCTTTTTTCAGTAAGGCTCATTCCATTTTGTTCAGAATAATCCTGTCCCGCTTCTCCTTTTGTGGCACAAAAAAGATAGACATCGTGAGTTTGACTTAAGAGAGCAATAGTGCCTCCTGGGCCGAAAGACTCATCATCGGGATGGGCGAGTATTACAAAAGCTGTTTTTCTCATACTTATTTAGGATTAGATTATAATCCATATCTGTATTAATTGCCACATTTGATAAAATACAACTACGGGACGTAGTTCAGATGGCTAGAACGTCAGGCTGGGGGTCTGAAGGTCGCGAGTTCAAGTCTCGCCGTCCCGACATCGAGTGGTATAATTAACTTCATATGACAAGCCAAACACGTCCAAGTTGGGACACTTATTTTGTCTCTATTGCTCACATTGTTCAGACACGCTCAAACTGTATACGTGGGAGCAGAGGGGCAATTCTTACGAAAGATAAGCGTATCGTAACAACGGGATATAATGGAACTCCTTCAGGGATTAAAGATTGTGATGAGGGAGGGTGTAAGCGTTGTCAAGATAGAGAAAATAATATTGTGAAACCTGGAGAGAGAAAAGATTTATGTATTTGTGTCCATGCAGAGCAAAATGCCCTTATTCAGGCATCATATCATGGAGTTTCAACAAAAGGAACAACACTTTATTCAACGGTTGCACCTTGTACTGCCTGCGCAAAGGCGATCATAAATGCGGGAGTTGTAGAGGTCGTGTATGATGATCAGCACAGTGATGATTTTGGGGAAAAATTATTGATTGATGCAGGAGTGAAGGTGAGAAGATACGAAAGAGATTAAAAAGCTTAAACATATGTCTTTTTGCTTTGATGCAACTAAGCCAACTTTGTCTATCTAGATATCAAAATTGGTAGCCATAGAATGCATCAAATCAAAAATCCACATATTTAAGCTTTCCTAATGCAAATATATTTATGAAAAAATTATTTATTTATCTACTCACTTTTTTATGTATAGCTATCTTTCCTCTCTCTTCTTACGCTCAGGAAAATAACAAAGTTGGAATTTCTCTTTTGCAGCCAACTTCTGAAGATTTTATTGGAGCATCAGCTCTTACTAATGGTTCAACTGGAGATTGGGGATATGTGACACTCGTGATTCAAGAGAATGATCGCGATGTAAGAAAGTGGCAAGATATATTTGAGAACCTTAGAGATAAACACCTTATCCCTATCGTCCGTCTTGCGACTAGCCCACAAGGAGAGGTGTGGAGACGCCCAGAAGAGAAAGATGCAAAAGAGTGGGTAGATTTTCTTAATAAGCTTAATTGGGTCATAAAAAAGAGATATGTTGTTCTTTTTAATGAGCCAAATCATGCAACTGAATGGGGAGGAGAAGCAGATCCTGAAAATTATGGAAAAGTTGCAGCAGCATTTGCAAAACAACTGAAAGAATCACATGATGACTATGTTGTAATGCTTGCGGGATTAGACGGAGCTGCCCCATCTTACCCTCCACAATATGAAGATTCAGGGATTTTTATAAGAAAAATGTTTCAGGTGAAAGATCTTCATTTAGAAGAATATATTGATGCGTGGGCTTCCCATTCATATCCTAATCCAGGTTTTAGTGGGTCAGTCTGGGATACGGGAAAAAAATCAATTCGTGGTTATGAATATGAACTATCACTTTTAAAAGAACTAGGTTTTGAAAAAGATCTTCCTGTGTTTATTACGGAAACTGGTTGGAAAGAAGGAAAGTTGTCAGAATCTGCAATAGCAGAAAATTATGCAATCGCATTTAGTCAAATATGGGGGCAAGATAAGAGAGTACAAGCTATTACACCCTTTGTTTTTAAATATCTTTCAGAGCCGTTTATTGGGTTTTCTTGGGTGAAAGATAGAGGATATTCAGCTCAGTATAATGCAATAAAAGATCTGTCTAAACAAAAGGGAGCTCCTGAACAAATTCAAAAAGGAAGAATTGAAATAGCATTTCCAAAAACTCTTATTGCTCGTTCTACCTATCATTTTGCTGTATTTTTAAAAAATGAAGGACAAGCAATTTGGAGCCAAGATGACCAATATTCACTCTCTGTAAAAACAGATTCTGCAGATGTTCAGACCCTTACATCCGATATACGAAGCACAAAGCCATTTGAAGAAAGTAAATTAAGTATAACTATAAAGACTCCCCCAAAGCCTCAAACAATACGTATATCATTGCTTCTTGAAAAAAATGGGAAGACAATACTGGAAACAAAAAATCATTCAATCACTATTGAACCATTTCCTGAGTTAACAATAAAAACATCACTATTCCCTAAATTTGTTTCCAATGGGGATGGCTTTGAAATACAACTTTTTAACAAGGAAGAGGAGCTTGTTTTCTCAAAAAAGGGTCTCTCTATGAGAAAAGGGAATATAACAATTGAAGACATCTCAGATATCATTCCAGGACAGCAGTATCGGGTTGTCTTGTTGGGCTATCCATATATTCCTCGCCAGTCAATAACCATATTGAATAAAGGGACAAACACAGTGAATATTAAACGTTTATTTCCATTTGATGCAGATGGCAATGGAAGATGGGATTTGAATGATATTAAGACGGCAATTTTAAACCCAAACTTTTTCCTTCGATTTATCCCGTGGAGAGAGATATAGATCGCAA
>JAPLYQ010000065.1 GCA_026395475.1 Candidatus Roizmanbacteria bacterium
AAGGCAGTTTGTAAAGTACGAGGAATTGGGGTCGGTGTTGGAGTAGGAATGATTACTGGTGGCTCTTGAACTATTTTTAATAACGATTCTTTTTTTTTGTTAAGTGAAATAATGGTTGCTGTCCCTATGAGAACGGTGCAAATAGAAAGTACACAGAACAACATTAAAAAAACAGGGGCATTTTCTTGAACAAAATTGTAAAGAGGAAACTTTTTAATGATTTTAATCATGTATTCTTCATTCTAGAATAAATACCGTTCATATTCCATTCTATTCCTATGTGTTACGGTCCTGTGCCTATTCCGTCAATTTTCCATAGTTTTCCCACTTTATTGAGCGTAATCCAGCGGATATTTTTCCATTTTCATATCCATAATAGGGAATTGGGGCTGACTTTGATGCGGGATCCATTGTGAGTTCTAGAGTAGCTTTGTAAGTGTGTTTATCTCCCTTCCACTCTTCTGGCATTGAAGAGATAACTTCAATAACTTTTACTGATTTGATTGCGTTCAGTTGCACTCCCCAGGCTTGTTTTGTGCTGTCATCTTGTGTAATTGAGTTATTCATCATCATCACTGCTTCACTTATTTTTCGTTCTTCAATGAGATTAAAAAACGTGCGTATAACATCTGTTTCTTGCGGTAATAGTACTGTCTGTGATACTGTTGCAGATGGAGTAGTTTCTTGTTTTATGGTGGGTTCAATTGATTTTATTATATTTGAATCATTCTGTTTCTGAGAATTTAAAACTGCTAGACCGAAAACACATAAAAGGATAAGTCCCCCAAGAATGAGTGGTTTTTTCATAGTAAAAAAATAATTTTTAACTAGACATATACCAATCTTCCTTCAATCTCAGCTGAAGTATTGTTGTTATTACGGAAATATTCCTCAAGTACTTCTTGGACCGAGGTTGATATAACTTTTGTTTTATTTAAATCTAATAACTCCACTTGGGTAATGTTGAGATAGTTTGCGGCATTTGCAAAATGGAAATTTTGTAAGCTAATTGTATATTGACAATCATCAATTACTGGCTTCGCCCCAACGGTGAGTGATTTGAGTTTTTTATTTTTGTCAGAATAGATCGCTCTTACTTTTGAATTGACCTGATAACATTCCCCTTCTCCATCTCTATTCCCAATTCTCATTATGTGAGAAAAAATTTGTTTTAACTGTTTTCCTATAATTGTGTAACGAGTGAGTACGTCGTCATAGGGGAAACATGAAAAAAAATCTTTAAGGGTTACTGCGGGTCCTATTTGTTTTACACGAATCGAGCCACTTCCAACAAGTACAATGTCGCTTTCAGCGCGTTCTTCAAAAGCATCAGCGACAAAATTGCCCAAACTCGTCTCAATCTCTCTCTGAGGATGAGTTAATTCTTTACTTAATTTGCAAATGAGGGTATTATATTTTTTATCTACCTCACTTTTATATGAATTAATATATTCCTCTAATTTTTTGTCAGGTTCGGCTATTGTCTCGTCAATTTGTACCAATTGCCATTTGTAATCAACAATGCTGTTTGTATCATCATCCACAACGATGTCAAAACGTCCAATTTGATTTGTCCCTACTCCTGCTTGTGCAATAAGTATATTATTAACTTTTGCCGGTTTTTTTAAAATGCTATGTGAATGACCTCCAATAATCATGTCTACTCCCCATTCTGGTTTTAGTAGTTTTGCTAATTTGAGATCTGATTCGTAACCGATATGTGTAAGTATTATTGTCAAATCAATATCATCATTTTTATATGCGTTACAAATCTTTCCAACTTCCTTACTTGCCTCAGATAAGTTAACAAAACTCCCAATGAGTGAATCTTGTTTTAATGCGTCCATTACTTTTTCTGTAAGAACCCCTGTAAACAAAATATCAAAACCAGCTTTCTTGAGTATGAGATATGGTTGCATGAGCCTTTTATTATTTTTGCGAATATAGAGGTTTGCATTCACGATAGGAAAGTTGGCAATTTTTTCTAAAAATAATAAATGTGGTAGCCCATAATCAATCTCATGATTGCCAAGTGTAACTACGTCAGGTGCAAGCCAGTTCATTATTTCGATAGTGGAAAGTCCTTTCCATTCGGAATCTATAAGAGACCCCTGCAACATGTCACCAGCAATAACATAGAGAGCATTCTCCTCTTCTTTTCGAACCTTGTTAATATATCCAGATAAAAGTGCAATACCACCTATTAATTCTTTTCTCCCTGACTGCACCTCGGCCAAAAAATCTCCGTGCATATCATTTGAGTGTAGTATGGTAAATTTTTTAGTTTTCATATGATTTCTGGCCATAGTGCTCCTTTTTTCTTTTCTAACTTATCCCCTACTTTTACTTTATTGTAAAAATCGACAGTTGCTGGGATACTGTGTATCTCTCCATTCTCAAGTTGAACCTTTAAAGATAAAAGTCTTTCTGTCCTTTTTGTGTCATCATCTTTTTTTTCAAATTTCATTTTATCAACAACTTCCCCTTTCCATGACTGATTCTTCCCTTTAATAAAGAGTTTTCCAACCAGAACAAAGAATCCAACAATACCAAGTTCAACTCTCCATACTGAACAAGTTCCCCTCCCACTAAACGTTTTCCCTCTCATCCCTTCACTTAGTTGTTCATGTGTTATATTTGCCTGGCAAAGTCCCTCACATTCACTGTTATCAGTACAAATTGTGCCGCGGTCTGCCGCCTTCATATTGCAGGTTTCAAAAGGATCTGGTCCAAGCTTTTTCCAGATGCCACCAATTTTTAAACATTCTTCTTTCGTTTTTGGTAAGCGCTCTTTTTTCCCACAAGGATCATTAGGTTTTGAGTATGAAGGAACTCCTTGTTTTACCCAGTGATTATTTTTACAAATCCAAAAACCCTCATTCTTTCTGATAAGAAAAATGAAAATAAAACAGATAAGAGCTAATGTCGCCCCAAATAATAAGAAGATTTTTCGACTTAGATGAACATGCATCTCTGAATCTAAGTATAGTAATACAAATTAGATTTTTCAAATCAAGAGGAATAACTGAAACGCCCGAGCGATCAAGCTCGGGACGCCAAATATATCACAACTATAACGCTCAAACCTGAAATAAAGCTTAAGTTGCTTTTTGCTTCCTATATCTAATACAATTGAAGTATTACTATTTCAAAGATATAAATATGAATCTTATTCCAAATAATAAACTTCTTGATTTGACAGGTAAAACAGTTATCGTTACAGGTGGAACTGCGGGGATAGGATTTGGGATAACTTCTCGCCTTGCAGAAGCAGGAGCAAATGTTGTTGTAGCAAATAGAAATGTAGATGAAGCAACAAAAGCAATTGAGGAATTAACCCAAAAAGGTTTCAAAGTTAAAGCAGTAAAGGCAGATGTGTCACAAGAAAGTGAAGTGAAGAATCTTATGGAAGAAACGGTAAAACTTTTTGGTAGCCTTGATATTTTAGTTAATAATGCCGGAGTATTTCCTTTTACTTTGCTGGCCGATTTGACAAGCGAACAGTTTGATAAGGTGATCGGAATTAATCTGCGAGGAGTATTTCTTACCATGAAATATGCATCAGAAGTTATGATTAAACATGGTCATGGAGGAAAAATAATTAATATAACCTCAATCGACGCTACACATCCATCGATGGCAGGTCTTGCAGCATATGATGCATCAAAACATGGAGTATGGGGATTTACAAAAAATGCAGCACTGGAACTTGCAAAACATAATATTTGGGTTAATGCTGTTGCTCCAGGAGGAATAATGACTCAAGGAGTAGCGGCAATGCAATCTGGTGGAAAGGTTACTTCAATTGAGAGAAATCCAGAACCACCAAAAATGGAAGTTGCAATGGGAAGAATGGGAGTGCCTGATGATATTGGAAAAGTTGCCTTATTTTTAGCATCAGACATGTCCTCATATATGACAGGATCTCAAATCATAGTTGATGGTGGATATTTATTAAAATAAAAAAATGTTTATAAAACTATATTTGATAACCTTGCCTATTTTTTTTGGGATTGATATGGTCTGGCTTGGTCTTATATCTAAAAATTTTTACAGTAAACATCTCGGTTATTTAATGACTCCTCATGTTAATTGGATAGCAGCACTATTGTTCTATCTCTTATTTATTGGGGGCCTTGTATTGTTTGTTATTTCTCCCGCATTAGAAAAAAACAACTGGATGAGTGCACTTTTCATGGGAATGGCGTTCGGTCTTATGACGTATGCTACGTATGACCTTACAAATTTAGCAACAATCAAAAACTGGCCACTTATAGTAACAATTGTTGATCTCATCTGGGGAATGACCCTTTCAGCGGGCGTGTCAGTAGCGAGTTACTTTTTAGCAAAAAAGCTAGGTCTATGAACTTTTATTTGCTTATTGCGTTGCTACTTTTTGGGTATATGACTGTATGGTATGTTGTAGGTCTTATTCTGAAACGCAATGACGTTGCAGATATTGCGTGGGGATTGGGCTTTGTAATATTCTGCTGGATTTCGCTTTTTATATCGGAGATTACTGTTCGAGGTATTCTTGTGAGTGCACTTGTTACTGTGTGGGGGGTTCGTCTCGCATCTCATATCTATTTGCGTAATAGAAATAAGCCAGAAGACTACCGCTACCAAACTTGGCGAAATGAGTGGAAGAATTTTTATCTGAGAAGTTATCTTCAAATTTATTTATTGCAGGGATTATTTTTGTATTTTATTGCACTCCCTTTTTTATTTATTAATAAATCGGCTGTATCAGGTATTACTATTTTAGACATCGTGGGAATACTCATTTGGTTTATTGGTTTCTATTTTGAAAGTGTGGGAGATAGTCAGCTTAAACAGTTTGTTTCTAACCCTGAGAATAAAGGAAAGATTATGGATCAGGGCTTATGGAGGTATTCTCGCCACCCTAACTATTTTGGTGAGGTGACTCAATGGTGGGGAATATTTATTATCGCTCTTTCAGTACCGTTTGGATATCTAACGGTAATCGGCCCACTTACGATTACAATACTTATATTGTTTATATCTGGCATTCCTCTTTTGGAAAAAAAACGAGAGGGACGAGTAGATTGGGAAAAATATAAAAAACAAACAAGTATTTTTTTCCCACTTCCTCCGAAAAAATAATGCTATGAATGAAACAAAAATAGTTGTTAATGACAAAATGCAAAAGGGATATGAATATTGCCTCACTGAGCCAGAGGGAAAAAACTTCGATCCCGACTTTCAACCAGAGCTTACTCCAAAAGAAATGCTTGAACTAGGAATATTTGGTGGAGTATATATGAGGGATTCTATAGATGAGTTTCCAAAGGAATGGTTTACACATGCAAAATTTGCACAAAATACCCATGAGCCAACATTAAACTATTTTAAAGTTGACGCCAGTCAACCTCTTTCTGTTTGGAAAGATAAAAATTGGATACACCCCAACGATCCCCGTGGATGGTTTCAATGGTATTGTCGGTATTACAGAGGAAGAAGACAAATCGATGATGAACGACAAATAAAAAGATGGAGAGCAATGAAACGTCACATATCTCAAATACAAAAAAATTGCTCGCCAGGAGATTTAACTTGTCGACCACGACAAAGACAAGCCCTACTTCATTGGTCTTATGATAGTCGGAAAATATAGTCTAACTGAGATTTCTTATTCTCAACTCCTCGTAAATCTCATCTAAAGTAATCCCTTTCTTTTCTAAAAGAATTAATAAGTGAAATAGTAAATCCGCTGATTCAGAAATTAGTTTAATATTGTTTGAATTTTTTGCAGCGATAACAACCTCAATAGCTTCTTCTCCAACTTTTTGGATAATACGGTCATCCCCTTGATTAATAAGGTTGGTAACATACGATCCTTCTGGTTTTATTTCTCTCCTATTTTTTATAATTTCATACAGTTCTTCAAGTTTCATAGTTTTTATTTTTAAAGAATATTACGACTTCTGCTCCAAAAATATACATCCCCTGTCTTTATAGTTTTTTGAAGTGATACTTTATTCATAAATCCAAGCATATACACTTCATTTGTCTTACTATCTTGGATAATGGTCGGTATTAAACCATTCATTTTTTTAAAATCAATATTTGTTGTATTCATACTATTATTTTCTAACTTCTATATTATTGTCTACTAAATATTTTTTTAATTCGTTTATTGTTAATTCTCCAAAGTGGAACAATGATGCGGCTAGTGCTGCATCCGCTTTTCCATTTTGGAATACTTCTTTAAAGTCACTTATATTTCCTGCTCCACCAGACGCAATAATGGGGATAGATACACTTTCTGAAACTTGTTTAGTTAATTCAATATCAAACCCTTCTCTTGTTCCATCCCTATCCATGCTGGTAAGTAAAATCTCTCCAGCACCCAATTTGGCCACTTGCTCTACCCAGTCAAAAACATCTATACCTGTCGATGTTCTACCTCCATTAATATAAACCTCCCATTTATTTTTAATTTTTTTTGCATCAATTGCGACAACAATACATTGACTCCCAAACACCTTAGCTCCATCTTCAACAAGCTGGGGGTTGTTTATTGCTGCTGTATTTATAGCAACTTTATCCGCTCCGGTAAGAAGAATGTCTCTCATATCTCCAACCGATCGAATACCGCCTCCTACTGTAAAAGGAATAAATAGCTCTGTTGCTACTTTTTTGACAATCTCAATCATTGTTTTTCTATTACCACATGAGGCAGTGATGTCTAGAAATACCAATTCATCTGCGCCTTGTTGATAGTAAAACCTTGCAAGCTCAACAGGATCACCAGCATCCTTAAGCCGTACAAAATTAACTCCTTTTACCACTCGTCCTTTATCCACATCTAAGCATGGAATAATACGTTTAGTTAGCATAATTTATTATCTCCTTTAGATTAATTTTTCCTTCGTATAACGCTTTTCCGATAATTACACTATCAATATTCATTTCTTTTAATTTAATAATCTGTTCTATAGATGAAACACCACCGGCAACTATTAAATCCATGTTTGTTTTACTAATTAGCGTCTGAATAACCTTATAGTTTGGTTCAGTCATCGTTCCATCTTTAGAAATATCTGTAAATATTATTGATCGTACTCCACTATTTTTTAATTGCTGAACAGTCGAAAGTAATTTTTTATTCGTTTTTTTTAGCCATCCTTGTTTCATCAAGGCTCCATCTTTTGAATCAAGTGAAACTACAATTTTGTCTCCATAAAGATCAATGGCTTTGTTAAGGAGATATTTATCCTCAATAGCAACTGTTCCTAAAATTATTTTCGATACTCCAATCTTGATTAGTTCAATAATTGATGTGATTGAACGAATTCCACCTCCTACTTGAATAGGAATAGAAATAACATTAATTATTTCTTTTATACTATTTATATTTATCAGTCTTCCCTCTTTTGCTCCATCTAAGTCGACTAGGTGAAGTGTTTGAGCGCCTTGCGATTCCCATTTCTGAGCCACAACAATCGGATTACTATCATAGATAGTTTCCTGATTGTAATCTCCTTGGAAAAGCCGCACACATTTTCCATTCCTAATATCAATCGCTGGTATTATTTTCATATACTATTTTTGTAAAATTTTTTAGTAACTGTAATCCATTAATTCCACTCTTCTCGGGATGGAACTGGACTCCAAATATATTTTTATTTTGAAACATACTACAAAACGTTATTCCATAGTTCGTTTCTCCGACGATCACCTTTTTTTTTGGAGAACAGTAATAACTGTGGACAAAATAAAAACAACTGCCTTGTGGAATATCTTCAAACAGTTGATTTTTTCTCCACTGAACCGTATTCCACCCAATTTGAGGAACCTTAAGTGAAATATTAAATTTATTTACGGTCCCTTTAATAACTTTTAGACAATCTACATCTCCCTCTTCGCTTCTATCCATTAATAGTTGCATTCCCAGACAGATTCCCAATATCGGTTTGCCCTTTGCAACTTCTTTCATAATAACTTTATCTAGTTGACGTGATTTAAGATTTCTCATTCCCTCTTTAGCTGCGCCTACACCGGGCAAAATAAGACCGTCTGCTTTTTCAACCTCACTTATTGATTTTGAAACAATAGAAAGTGTCCCTATTTTATCTAAGGCATTCTTCACACTCCCCAAATTTCCTAAACCGTAATCAATGATGACAATCATATAACTCCTTTTGTTGATGGAATTTCTAATAATGCACGCCTATCAAATTCACAAGCCATCCGTAATGCTTTTGCCATTGCTTTAAAAATGGACTCAATTTTGTGGTGATCATTTCGTCCATTCTCCACTTTAATAAATATGTTTGCTTTTGCGTTTTGTGCAAATGCATCCCAAAAATCATAGATAAGCTCTGTACTCAAATCCCCCACTTTTTCTCTCTTAAATTCGCATTGTAAAGTGAACGCACTGCGCCCTGCAAAATCAACAGCTACTGTGGCTAAGGACTCGTCCATCGGAAGAATAAAAAATCCATATCGATTTATCCCTTTTTTATCACCGAGCGCCTTTGCAAACGCTTGACCCAAAACAATCCCCACATCTTCAATAGTGTGGTGTTCATCAATATAAATGTCTCCTTTTGCCTGAATTTTTAAGTCAAATAATCCTTGCTTCGCAAGCAAATCTAACATGTGATTGAGAAACCCAATCGGTGTTTCAATTATTCTCTTTCCTGTTCCATCGATAACAAGGGAAATACAAATATCTGTCTCCTTTGTTTTTCTAATTATTTGAGCATTTCTTTTCATATAAGATAATTCACAACTTCTAACATGGAACTAAAGCAAATAACCCCTTCTTTTTTACCTCCAACAAATAGAATTGGAATTCTTGCTGCAGATGCTGCGACAATATCACTTGGACTATCACCAATATAAACACCATTTTTTGATCTCAGATCATCTACTGCTTTTAAAATGGGGTCTGGATATGGCTTTTCCTTTTGTGTATCTTCTTTTGCAATAACAACATCAAATAGCTCATTCAATTTGAATCTATCAATAACATATTGAGCTTCTTCTTTTGGTCGACCGGTAGCAATCCCCAATTTTCCATATATCCTTTTTAATTCCAATAAATCATTTTTTGAAATCAATAAAGTTTCATTATTGATGAGGCCCTTTTCTTCTCCCCCTCCTAAATATATTCTCTGGAACACATCTTTCGCTTCTTTATAGGGAATCATCTTGTTATTGATAAGCTCATAAGTGGCGTCCCAATCATTATTCATTCCAACTCGTTGTTTGATAGCTTCAATTTCTAAGTCATCAATCTTTCTTTTGAGAAAATATTCGGCTGTTTTTTTTATAGCTTTTCTATATGACAAACTTACGTCAACAAGTACTCCATCCATATCAAATATCAAAGCATCAAATGATTTTTTCATATCATATTTTTTAAAATGGTAACTATTTTCTTATTTTGAATAGGTTTCCCAACTGTTATTCGTATTGCACCACTATCTTCTAGATCATAAAATCGTAAAGAGATGTAATTTTTTTTACATTCCTGTTTTATTTCTTCTAGTTGTTTTTTAGTTGATCGTATATATATAAAATTTCCTTGAGAAGGAGTTACTTTATAACTTCCCATTCTCTTTATTTCATCTTCTATTTTTATTCTTTCTTTAATAATTTTGGCAACTATCCTCTCCCTATAAGCCGAGTCTTTAATTGAGACTATCCCAGCAATAACTGCTGCAGAATTTACGTTGTAGGGAGATTTTATCTTCATCAGTGCTCCTACTAAATATTTATCCATAAGCCCGTATCCTAAACGCAGCCCCGCAATACCCGACCATTTACTCAAAGATCTAATAATTATGAGATTTGGATATTTATCTAATAATGGAATTGCGGTCACTCCACCAAACTCAATATATGCTTCATCTACGCAAACGATAACGCCAGTTTTAAGAATTCTTTTTATTTCTACCAGAGGAGTGACATTTCCAGTTGGATTATTTGGATTACAAATAAAAACTACTTTTGTTTTTTGTGAAATTGATCTGCAAATTTTGTTGGTATCGATTGAAAAGTTGCTTTTGCGCTTTATTATCTTCACTACTCCTCTATTTAGGATTGTTGATAAATAATATGAACTGAATGTTGGAGGACAATCAATCACTTCATCTCCAACATTCAATATAAGTCGTAAAATGAGATCAATTATTTCATCTGCCCCATTGGAAACAAATACTTGTTGTTCTTTGACTTTTGCGTATTTGCTTATTTCTCTTCTTAACTGAAGATACTCTGGATCAGGATAAAATTGATATCCCTTAAATTGAAATAGTTTTTTTTGAACTCGAGGCGATGGTCCATATGCATTTTCACCTGCGTCAAGCTTGTCAGTTTTTTCTATTTCAATTTTTTGTTCCAATGAAATACGTTCTGCACTTTGTACAGGTATATATTCTTGCCAATTTTTTAGATCTTTTCTGACTTCAATTTTTTTGTTCATAGTTTCTGTATAACTCACTATGACCCTGAGCCTATTGAAGGGTCATATTATTTTTTAAATCGCATTGAAACAGAGTTTTTGTGAGCCGGTAACTGCTCAACTTCTGCAATTGTTTCAATTGTTTTTTTTAAATTTTTTAATCCTTGCTTGGTACATTTTTGTACCTGCATCCACTTCCCAAATGCGTCAACTCCAAGAGGTGGATACATCTTTGCCATTCCTCCTGTTGGTAAAACGTGGTTTGCTCCAGTTGCATAGTCGCCACTTGATTTTGTAGTCCATTTACCCACAAATACTGACCCTGCATTTGCAATCTGAGAAACTACTGAATCTGCATTTCTTGTCATAATTTCCAAATGCTCTGGGGCATATATATTTGCAAATTCAACTGCTTCATCGATTGAATCGACGACAGCAAATAATCCATATCTATTAAGTGATTCTCTTGCCCTTACTTGAGTCGCAAGTTTTGGTAATTGAGACTCTATTGCTGTGATTGTTTCTTTTGCAATTTGTTCTGACGTCGTGATAAGTACACATGCAGAATCCTCACCGTGTTCACCATCTGCGAGTAAATCTGCCGCAATATATGAAGGATTGGCAGTTTCATCGGCAATAATAAATACTTCCGAAGGACCGGCTGGCATATCAATACTTATTTTTTCCAATGCCAACATTTTTGCGGCCGTAACATAAGAATTTCCTGCACCAAATATTTTATAAACGTTTGTAATTGTTTTTGTCCCATACATCATGGCTGCGATTGCTTCCGCTCCACCAACTTTAAATATTTTTTTTATTCCCACCATATCAGCCGCTACTAATGTTGCCGCTGGTATTTTCCCGTCTAGCTTTGCAGGAGAACACATAATAATTTCTTTACATCCTGCAATTTGGGCTGGAATTGCACTCATCAGAACAGATGAAGGGTAAACTGCTTTTCCTCCTGGAATATATAACCCTACTTTTTCAATTGCTCTCCACTCTCTCCATACTTTCACTCCCTTTTCAGAGCACACAATAGTATCTTTTTTTCTTGGAAGTTGAGCGCGCTGCACAAGAGTAATATTTTTAATCATTTGCATTAATGATTTAATTGTCTCTATATCAGTATTTTTATATGCTTCTTTTATCTCATCTGTCGTTACCTGAATGCCTATATCTTTTCCATATCTCTTCATATAGTTATCTACTATTTTTTTATCTCCACCGGCTTTAATTTCTTTCATGATTTTTTTTACTTTAGGCATTATAAGTTCATTCGCCCCTGCAGAACGATTTACTATCCTTTGATAATCTATTGGGTTTATATTTTTTAGTTTGATGATTTTCATAAAATTAGTTTTTCAACTGGTAACACTAATATTCCGGTTGCCCCTGCCTCTTTTAGTTTCTCTATTGTTTCCCAAAATATATCTTCCTTAATAACTGTTTGAATGGATATCCAACCTTTTGTTGAAAGAGGCGAAACTGTGGGAGACTTTAACCCAGGTACAATTTTTTGAATTATTTTTAATATGGAGGTTGGAGCATTCATCATGACATATTTATAGTTTTGAGCAGCAAGCACGCCATTTAATCTTGTGAGAAGTTTTTGAACGATGACCTTTTTTTCTTTTGAGAGATATGTGTTTTTAATCAACACTGCTTGTGAATTAAATATTCTTTCAATTACTCGCAAATCATTTAAAGCTAAAGTACTCCCAGAAGAAACAAGGTCTATAACAGCATCTGCCATTGCAAGTGCAGGAGCAATTTCAACCGATCCATTAATTTTTACTATTTCTCCTTCAATTCCTTTTTCATCTAGATAGCGCTTTGTAGATTGTGGATAGGATGTGGCAATCTTTTTATTATTGAGTTCAGAACTTGATGTAATAAATGATTCTTTAGGTACAGCCAAACAAAGTGAACAATAACCAAAGCCTAGTTTAAGCTGTATTGATACTTTACTCTTTTGTTCAAGAATAATATTCTCACCAACTATTCCTAAATCTACCGCACCACTCGCCACGTAATCAGGAATATCATCATCTCTTAAATAGATAATATTAAGAGGAAAATTCCAACAAGATGAAAATAGTTGCTGTTTATAAATTTCAAATTCAAGACCAGCACTTTTCAAAAGTCCTAATGTACTTTCTGTTAAACGCCCATTTTTTTGGATTGCTAATTTTATTGAACCGTTATTTAAATTTTTCATATTAAAAAAAGACCCCGCTTGTGGCGGGGTTTAGTAAATATTTTTATACTAGAACTACCCCACCTTGGCGGGGTAATGATGTGAAACTTCCAATGATGGTGAACTAATTAATTGAACTAACATGTTAGTATGATAACACGTTGTTTGCTGTTTGTCAAGGTGTTATAATAGAGCATGGCTAATATACGAAAAGCGGCTTCAACCGAATATAAAAAAAAAGAAGCATATAAACCAAAAAATGACCGAGAAAAATTATTAGTAAAGGTATTATCTTCACTTAAAACTGAGTCGGAAATGGGAGCACTTCTTCGGGATATGCTTACTCTGGCAGAAATTGAAGAATTTGCAAATAGACTTACTATTGTAAAACTTCTTTCAGAAGGACTCCCCTATCTTGAAATAGCAAAAAAAGTAGGAACTTCTACCACTACCGTTACTCGCGTAGCACACTGGCTCTATAATGGATGTGGTGGCTATCAATCTATATTAAAAAAGCTTAAAAAGTAGTATTATTTGTGTCCGTATGCTTCATCTTTCTCCCGGACAAAAAGACGTTCTCGATAAGGTTATTGTTTGGTGTAAAAAAGACAAATCCCAATCTGAATCCTATATAACCATTGGAGGATATGCAGGCACAGGCAAAACCACACTTATTGCAATTTTAAGAAAGCGAATTGCACGGCTTCGAAAAGACATGAAGGTTGGATTTGTAAGTTATACAGGTAAAGCTGCTCGCGTCCTTCGTAATAAACTCAAAGAAGCAAAAGTTATTCTCCCGGACGATTCTGTTGGAACTATTCACTCTCTTATATATTCTCCTGTAGTTAATGAAAGAGAAGAGATAATTGGTTGGAAACAAAAAGAAAAGATTGATAGAGATCTTATTATCATCGATGAAGCGTCAATGGTTGATGAAACTATTTGGCTTCATCTTCTTTCATATAAAGTCCCAATTATTGTAGTAGGAGATCACGGACAGCTTCCACCTATTTCTGGATCATTTCACCTTATTTCAAATCCAGAATTAGAACTTGTTGAGATTCATCGACAAGCACAAAATAATCCGATCATAGCTCTTTCAATCCAGGCAAGACAAAATGGATATATACACCCTGGTATCTATGGAGATTTTGTTAGGAAGTTTAGTAAAGACGACACAGATGCACAAGAAACAGTCAGTGAACTTCTTGCAAATTATTCTCCTGAGACTCTTATTCTGTGCGGATATAACAAAACAAGAAAAAAACTTAATTTGCATATTCGAAATACATTAGGCTTTACTTCTCCCCTTCCACAAGTTGGAGATCGAGTCATTTGTCTAAGAAACAATCACCAAAAACATATTTTTAATGGAATGACAGGAACCATCTTTACTATTAAAGATGAAACAAAAGAGTGGTACATGGCAGAAATACAAATGGATGGAGAAGATGGGATGTACAAGGGTCTTATTTCAAAGGATCAGTTTATGAGTGATGCTGCCCTTAATTTTACAAATAAACGTTCAGCCATTATGGCAGGCGACTTATTTGATTTTGGATATGCACTAACTGTCCATAAGGCGCAAGGAAGCCAGGCTAAACGAGTAATCTTATTTGAAGAACGATTTTCAAAAATGGACGATGAACAGTGGAAGCGATGGCTCTATACGGGAGTTACAAGAGCTGAAGAAGAGTTATATATTATTCCACAATAAAATGTACTACGTTTATCTACTCCGATGTAAAGATAATTCGCTTTATTGTGGACAGACTAATAACCTTGAAAAAAGGATCGATGAACATAATTCTTCAAAAATAAAGGCTGCTAAATATACCAGAGGGCGAAAACCTGTGACACTCGTATACGTTGAAAAAATAAAAACAGTTTCACTCGCACTGAAAAGAGAATATGAAATAAAAAAACTCACTAAGATGCAAAAAGAGGACCTTGTTCAACGTTTTAAAAAATGAAGAAGATGATATCCTCCGAGAGAAAGAAGAATTGATCCAATTAATGTGGTAACTGCAGTTGTCCATATATATTTTTTAATTGGTACATGATGAACCCCTGCAATAAGACTAATTATTTTCCCTCCATATCCAGGGATTAGTCTTCCAAAAATAAGAAAGTATGGGGAGTCAACTGGCATATTATTTAATCCAAATGGAAGTTTTTTTATTGTTGCTTCAATATTGGTAATCTTTCTCATGTGAAGGCCAAAGTTATATTCAATTAATGCTGCAAGGTTTCCTCCAAGCCAAGCAACGAATGGCCCAGTGATTGAACCAAAAAAATATAGACAAAAAAGTGTTAATGGCTCAGATGGGATTGGTGTCAGTGCAAATACACAAAAAAGCACAACTGCAACAATTGGTCCAGCAACTCCTGAGTTGCGAATAATTGTATCTACATCTCGTAAATTTCGTGCAAAATAAAACATTGCAACGAGCATTAAAAGTGAACCAAGAACCATCCAAAATCTATTTATATTTTTTTGATTCATCGTTACATATTATAACTGAATAAAATAGCGAATTTGCATTTGCTACACATCCTAATACCTGCTACTGTAAATGTGTTACATATTAATTTTTTTTCTATGGCAACAAAAAAGAAACCAGTCACTAAGAAAAAATCAGTCGTCAAAAAAAAGACGCATGCAGCAGTAAAAAAAGCTGTAAAAAAAGCAAAGTCCAAGAAAAAGTAACGTAGTTTACTTTACTACTTCAAAATCCCGCCCATTGGCGGGATTTTGTTTATGGAGCGTCCTAATAGTATATTATTCCCTAATAATGACTATTTTATGCCTCTTATGGTATAATTATCATTAGTTAATATAAGGTTCCGTCCGTAAGGATCGGGTTCTTGGGTAATTCTCATAATCTAAAGTAGGTTTTTCAGAG
>JAPLYQ010000043.1 GCA_026395475.1 Candidatus Roizmanbacteria bacterium
TCCTGCGCCAATATAAAACCAAATATAAAAACAGGCAAGATAATAATCAAAATCGCGCTTAAAGATAGAAAAACTTATTAAGAAAACAATAAATATTAAGGCGATAAAGTGGTTTAATATCTTTTTTTGACGAATGTAAAAATATATTGTAAATAAATATAAACCCATCATAAATAAAGATTTGATAAGGGGGTAAAGATTAATTGAAGGCACTAATAAGTAATTAAAAACTTTTTCGAATATTTGAAGGAATGTGAAATTAGCAGTCTTAATTTGTGGATGCATACCCACGACGAGACTATATATGTTTCTTGATAAGACATGGCTGTGTCTTATATCAAACAAAACAAAAGGAAAAAATGAGACGATAAATCCGGATGCGTATAAGAGAAGATTTTTCCAAGATTTCCAAAAAAATATCGGTAAACAGATGTATAAGAAGAACATTGCATAGTGCATTTGAAATATAGCCCCTGATGCGATTCCAAAAACTAACATTAAAACGCCATTTACAGTAATTTTCTTACGATAGATTAAAAAAATACTAAACAAAATAAAAGACAAAAGAAAAGCAAGGTTAAGATTCCAAATAAAGCGGGTATAGTAGAGTGAAAAAGACGAAGATATGAGTAAGAGAGAAATAATTATTTTTTCGTAGGACTTTAATTCTTTTATTTTAAAAAATAAAATTAACCCTAAGATAAATAGTAATGGAAAAATTGATGTAATAAAGTATGGTTGATTATTCAACAAATAAAAGGGGAGAAGGAAATAGTAGTAATAAGGTCCGAAATATATATTTCCGTAATTACCAGCAAATGAAGTGGCTGGTCCTATTAAAGTTAAACTTTTATTAATTACGATGTTATGTAAAACCATCATATCTCGTCCCTGATCACTGACGAAAAAAGCCGTTTTATCTAGCCATAAAAACCGTGAAATAATAGCTAGTAATATAAGAGCGAGGATAATTATCTTTAATTTATTTTTAAACACGGTTTAATAGTAGCACTTTTATACCTGAAATTTCATAAGAGATAGAATACCCAAGGCGACAACCAAAACTCCAACAATTAACTCTACTTTTCGTTTGTCTTTAATAGAAAATAACAACTTTGGACCGATATAAGCGCCTATTGTTGCCCCAATAATTAATGCGAGTGT
Organism: Candidatus Roizmanbacteria bacterium; assembly: GCA_026395475.1. Lineage (GTDB taxonomy): Bacteria > Patescibacteriota > Microgenomatia > UBA1406 > GWC2-37-13 > JAKBEU01. The sequence goes on from JAPLYQ010000043.1 coordinate 1,165, forward strand.
CATTCTTATGTTTGGGACTCCTTTGGCAATGACCCAGAGAATAAAAGCCATTATGCAGATCGGTACTTCAGCAAAATCAGTCGAACTTATTGCGTTTTTACTTTTTCTTCCAAGTATTACTTGGCTTGAAGTGACGATTGGACCAAATCCGCCACCGGAAAATGCTTTATTAAACGAACTTATTAGCCCTATTAAATACATTCCCTTCCAACTAAAATTAAATCTTTTTTTTAAAATAACAAGAGCTCCCATAATAATACAAAGAATACTAATATATATTCTTAAAACATCTTTTGAAATACTTTTGCCAAACCAAACGCCTAAGATGGTTCCAAAAATTCCTAATACGGATATGACTAAAACTATCTTTATGTCTTTGGAGCCAAGTCTAAAGTCGCCATTTTTAAAATAATTATGTCTGTAAGTTGCGACTGTGCCACCAGCAGCTTGAGATATAAGAATAGCGGGGACGACAAAATATGGGTCAAAACCAAAGCTAATTAGAAGTGGAGATAA
>JAPLYQ010000126.1 GCA_026395475.1 Candidatus Roizmanbacteria bacterium
TGTAAAGAGGAATCTGCATATCCAGCTGCACCAGATTCGGAATATGGTTGGGAAAAGTTATTCAGCGAACGGCTCTATCTTTCATTCTTCCGAAACTTTGGCGTGCAAGTAAGAATTGCACGATATCAAAACATATTTGGACCTGAAGAAACATGGAGAGGTGGAAAAGAAAAAGCGCCTGCTGCCATATGTAGAAAAGTAGCCGAAACACCAAATGGTGGGACAATGGAAATGTGGGGAGACGGAAAGCAAACAAGATCATTTCTTTATATTGATGAATGTTTAAAAGGAGTGAGAAAGCTTATGAATTCAAAGTTCACAGGTCCTGTCAACATCGGTTCTGAAGAAATGATAAGTATTAACGACTTAGCAGATATGGTTATGAAAATTGCTGGGAAAAAGATAAAGATAAAACACATATCAGGACCACTTGGAGTGCGAGGAAGGAATTCTGATAATAGGTTGATTAGAGAGAAGCTTAATTGGGAGCCAAGTCAGTCATTGATTATAGGGATGGAAAAAACATACCATTGGATATCGAAGCAAGTTCTGTTGACCGCACAAAAATAACCCCTTAATAACCCCTTAATAACCCCATGAGTAAAGCGCTAATGGCCAGGGGTCATCAGTCGCTTCTTTTAGACTTTCAACTCGGAGTTCAAGCTTAAGATTTTTTTTAGCGTACATTTTTATGTCGTCTGGAAGGAAACTTTGCCAGTCTTCCATTATCAGAAGTCCTTGTGGATGCCCTTTCACTATTTTCTTAAAGTCATCGAGTGTTCTATACATCATAGCTTGCTTTACGACAGAATGCTGGGTGGGTGTAGTTGTCCCCTTCATAAAATAAGCATTTGAGTATCTGCCAAAATACCAATATTCTGCGTCAAACGTATCGTTCACCACATATGCATTTTTATAATCAGGAAACTTTTGTTTTAGTTCACTATAGAAGTCTTTGTAGTTTGCAATTTGTACATCACCATACTTATCGATGTTGGGGTTGTAATATGTCTGCGGCAATCGGACAATCTTATATCCAGTTGCATAAAGTAGAAGAACAACTGCGAGTGGGATTACAATTTTTCCACTTAATTTTAAATTATAAATTTTAAATTTTAAATTTTCGTCATACTTCTCCCCTACCTTCGCCCAAAAAATGCCAAAATAAAGAAATAAGATTCCAAAGAGAGATAAAACGTAACGAATTGTGAATGTATATGCAACAAATGCAACGAAGACAAACAGTACGAGTGAATATAAAACCATACCTATATGTAACTCTTTATTTTTCTTTGTTATCCATATAAATCCAAATACGCTACAAGTAGAGATGACGATATATTTATAGGTAAATAGTTTTACTATTTGATAAATATTATTGTATTTAAATGGAGAACCAGCTCCAAAAAGTGAGGTCACCATGGGAAAAATGAAATATCCTGCAACGCAAAGCGCAAACAACGCGAGAACATGTGAACGTTTTAACGTTTTAAAGCTAAACCATTCTTTTGAATATGATTTTTTTAACGAAAGTATTATTGAAACAAAATACACAATCCACAGGAAAACTCCAATGCTATGAAGTAAAGTTGCGATTCCAAGCAAACAGACAAGAGTTATATGGTAGAAAATAACATGAAGAGTTTTTTTTTCATTTTTCACATTGACAAGCAAAAGAACAATAAGAAGTGTAATTGCTTCCAGTGCGCTATATGGCTTTGCCTGCGTTGCATAGGCAAGATTGAGGTGGGAGAATGCATAAAGAAAAGCACTGAGCACTCCCCCATAGACGTTACTCAACTTTTTTGCAAGAAAAAACATTACACTAATTCCAATGATGAAAAACAAAAGTGATGGTAATCGTGCTGTGAATTCTGAAATTCCAAATAAATTGAAGAAGAACATCGTGAAAAGGATGTTCAGTTTCTGATAAGGCATTATCGTAAATACTTGAGAAAAAGAAAGCTGTCCTTTCATTAACTGAACAGCCAAGCCAGATATGAAAGCCTCATCTGCCCAGAAAGAATAATTAAACATAAATAAATTGTATAAAATACTCAAAATTTAGTTGTATCATGAACAGATTTTGAGCTAATCTTTGTGTATTTCTTGAAATTGCTAATCGCAGCAAAAAAGTTACGTAGTCTTTGAGATTCGCCTGATTTTATTTCAATGATTGCATGTATAGTTCCCATGGTAAGGAACAAATATACCCAGATAGCACACTTCTCCGCTACCCAATCCATATTTGCAAATATAAAAATAGGACAAAGTATTAAAAAGGTGAGAGCGCATTTAAAAGAATGATGAGACTTTAGTTGATATGCAGAAATCCCAATAATCCACAAACAACTGAGAACGAATATGACAAGCTCTAAGTACTTTCGCACAATAAAAATATCTACTCCTATGCTAAGAAAAATAAATATCATATAAGGATTAAGGAACGGTGATATTTCTTTTTTTATAACTTCTGTATGTTTTAAGAAAGTTTTATTTTTGCTAAAGGCAAGATAGAGGATATATAAAAAGAATGGCAGTGAATAAACTAAAATAACTCTCCAAG
>JAPLYQ010000138.1 GCA_026395475.1 Candidatus Roizmanbacteria bacterium
CAAAACTTGGATGGAAACCAAAGGTTACTTTCCAAGAGCTTGTGAAAATGATGGTAGATGCAGACATCAAAAGACTGCAAAAATAATACAGTTCCCTTACCTTAATAATCCAAAAGGCGAATGGTGTATTATATATGTATGAAAAAAGTATGGAATAATGGTCCACTACTTATCGTTGTCGCAGCTTCTTTATGGGCTGTGGATGGGATTGTAAGAAGAAACTTATATAGCCTTCCTCCGAGCATCATTGTTTTTTTTGAGCACTTCATCGGATCGATTCTCCTTTTTCCCATTGTGATAAAAGGATTTAAAAAAGAAAAGTTAAATGGAAAGGAATGGGCTGCAATTGGCACTGTTTCCCTATTTAGTGGGCTTGTTGGTACACTGCTCTTTACCTCTGCCCTACTCATGACCAACTACATTTCATTTAGTGTTGTATTTTTATTACAAAAGTTACAGCCAATTTTTGCATTGGTAACAGCAAGAATACTACTAAAAGAAAAACTGAGTAAAAAATATGTGATATGGGCAATTGTTGCACTTATCTCTGCATATTTCATTACATTCCCAAAGGGTATTGTAAATCTTAACACTGGAGACAAAACTCTTATCGCGGCACTGTGCGCATTTGGGTCCGCTGTTGCGTGGGGTTCAACTACTGCATTTTCTCGCTACACTCTTCTCAAACATGACGATAAATATATTACTGGATTACGATTTTGGATTACTACAGTGTTGGCGCTTATCTTTGTCATAATCATGGGTCAACAATCGGTCGCATTAACAGTAACATGGGCCCAATTTGCTCAGTTTATATTTATTGCCTTTTCAACTGGTATGGTTGGTCTCCTAATCTACTACAAAGGATTGAAGAAAACACCGGTACAGATCTCCACAATTCTTGAATTAACATTTCCATTTTTAGCTGTAATCATTGATGTGGTATTATATAAGTCGGTTCTTGTCCCAGTTCAAATTGGAGCAGCTCTTGTTCTCTTATTTTCCATGTATAAAATTAGCAGATTACAAAAAATATGAAATTTTCTGGAACCCACATATTGGGTCGATCGAGAGCCCGCACGCTGGGGTTTCCAACTATAAATCTTCATAATATTAATACGGTAATAATGGAAGATGGTGTGTATGCCGCTCGTGCTACAGTAAATGGGACAACGTTTAAGACCGCTATGTTTGTAGGAGAATCACCTACTTTTAAAGATAAAGAAAAGTCAGTGGAGCTGTATTTAATTGGATTAGTTGAAGGTGATGTAAAAAAATATCAGTTGTCGCCTCTTGTTACGACAAAAATTTTTGTAGAGACAGTACAATTTGTACGTCCTGTCATCAAATTTAATTCTAGGAAAGAACTCATCGACCATATAAAAGCAGATGTCCAACAGGTTGACAATATTTTAAATACTCAACCTGCGATAATATAATATATGACCACAGTTTTGAAGATTATTAAAAAAAATATCTTCAGAAATTACGTTCTTCTTTTTACACTTCTTTTTCTCATTTATCTCTGGACTCGTGGGGGTCTCAATACATTTTATGTCGATACAGATTTTGGAAGAGATTTAAGTCAATTATCGAAATTGTGGATAGGACAAAAGGTCATTTGGCTGGGGCCAACCTTAAGTCCAGGTTTTCATGCAAGTCCTCTCTATTATTATTTATTTTTTCCTGCGCTTTTCGTGGGGCAAGGGAGCGCTTACTCACTCCTTATTGCAAATATATTGTTCGCCATCATTGTATTGGCAGTTCTTGGTTTTAAAAGAGGAACTCTCCTTGCTCTCACTGCAATTGGGTTTTCTCCATGGTTTGGAGCTCTCGTTATGCACCCAGGGAACGGATTTACCTATGTGTTATGGCTCCTTCTCTCTCTCATTTGTCTTTGGTTTGAGTTCCCACTTGTTTTCTCCGCACTTTTTCTTGGTATTTCTCTTTCCTTTCATCCAGCTGCAATCTTTGCCTTGCCACTTCTTATTTATGAATGGGTTCGTCGTAAACGTGAGTTAAAACAAGCATTTATCATCACTATATCTCTGCTTATTCCGTGGGCTCCAATCATTTTATTTGAAATAATTACCAAAGGATTTTTGTTTCGACAATGGATAACTCATCCTAGTGTGGGGATGAAAATTGCGCCAAGCTTTATTAACTTACAAACACTTATAAACACAAGTGGTATCTCTCTGTTTGGTTTTTTACTCGTTTTTATTATTCTGCTATTCTCGGGAAAGGTCCGGGAACGATGGTGGTTATCACTTAGTATCTTAGGCTTAATCTTTTTTGGGGTTGTTTCCAAAGTGCCCCCCCATTATCTCCTAGGCCTTACTTGTATTTTATATTTCACCGTTGCGATTATTATGGTGAAGCGAGTATGGGGAAGAAGTTTGTTAGGGATAATTACTCTTATTTTTTTAGGTGGGGCATTTATCTTACCAACTCCAAAGCAATCTCCAAGATCTATCGAAAAAATCCAATCAGTGGTAAACCAAGTTGCACAAAACAAAACAATAAATAAAAAAGAAAAAATTGCAGTCGTTGCTGCACTTGATATGGAAAATAAAGTGCCTCAGGCAGATGACTATCGTTTCTTTCTTCGAATCAAAGGATTTAAGATTCCAGAAGTCACAGAGTATTTCACTGCACAAAAATTAATTCTCTTTGTTGAAAACCCACAGTTTGATTGGAAAAGTTGGTCCACATGGGAAACAAATGAAATTACCCCAAAACGTATTATCCAAGAACAAGAAATTGAAGGAGTAAAAGTCATAACGTTTGAGAAAATTTAATGTTGAATGGGGACAAGAAGATAATTTATTCCTGGTGCTCCTGTTGTAACGCGCTTATACCCTTCTGGCTGATAATTCTCTTGATAATTCAATAGTTCCGAGAACACAAGAGGTTTGTATGTGTTTATACATTTCTTCATAGTTTGTGAATATCGTTTTTCTAATTCTTGATCAATTGGTTTCCAATTCCAGTTCACTGTAAAGGCATCACAGTTAATACTTTTACCATCGAACATGCTATAGAGAGCATCGCGTGCTGTTGTGGTAATAAAGGTATGGGGATATTGTTTTTCGTAAGTCTCAATTGCGCTCATTGCATTTTCATATTCATTTTTCTCAGCCACTACTACTCTCATTCCCTTTAAAATTGTAGGTTTGGTAAGTGGGACATATGAAACTATTTCCTTTATTTTTAGTCTGCCGTTCTGCAATCTATAAACAATA
>JAPLYQ010000019.1 GCA_026395475.1 Candidatus Roizmanbacteria bacterium
CTCAATCTCAATAATTACTCCATCAAGACCAATCGTTGTACCGGAGAAGATGCGTGCAAGCATACTTCACTCTACTTATATTGTGTTTTATTGCACAAGGGCTTATAAGCCGCAAAGTTATGGATTTGGCAGAATAGAAAAGGAAAATAATAGCAATATAGCTATTTATATTATTCATTCTCAAAATAGATGATATACAATAATGCATATGTACTTTTCCCAGTTAGCTGCATATTTTGAACAGATAGAAGGCACGAGGTCTCGTGTTGAGATTACCAAAATCCTCGCAGAACTATTCAACAAATTAAGTGCTGAGGAAATTGGGCAAACAGTATACCTCCTTCAAGGGCGAGTCGCTCCACTTTTTGAGAAAACGGAGTTTGGTATGGCTGAAAAAACAGTTATCAAATCTATTGTTTCTTCACTTAACATCGATCGGCCTTATTTTGAAAAAGAAAATCATCGCCTAGGAGATGTGGGAAAGACAGTTGAGGAATTTAAAAAGCAATATGTTTCATTTGAAGAACGAGAAATGTCCATTAACGAAGTATTTCTTGATCTTGAGCGACTTGCAAAAGCAAGCGGAGATGGATCAAACGAAATGAAAGTTGGAATTTTAAGTGGACTTGTCAGACAACTTGATAGTAAATCGTGCAGGTATCTTGTTCGCATTCCTCAGGGGATGATGCGACTTGGCTTTTCTGATATGACGATTATTGATGCATATTCTTGGATGCTTGTTGGATCTAAACAATATCGACCAGAAATTGAAGGCGCATATCATGTGCGACCAGATTTAGGATATATTGGAAGATTAATCAAAGAAAAGGGGATAGAAGGAATAAAGAAAGTTACTCCAGAGATTTTTACTCCTATTATTATGATGAGGGCAGAACGACTTTCGTCAGGAGAGGAAATAGTCAAACAAATCGGTACATGTGCAGTAGAACCTAAATATGATGGTTTTCGGCTTCAAATTCATTATAAAAAGAAAACTGGGGAAGTGAGATTGTACTCTCGTAATCTGGAAGATGTTTCCTTCATGTATCCAGACGTTGTAATGGGAGTGCAGCAAGAAATCAATGCGGAAGACATTATATTTGAAGGTGAAGCTCTCGGCTACAATCCGCAAACACATACATTTCTTCCTTTTCAAGAAACGGTTCAACGAAAGAGAAAATATGATATTGAGGAAAAAGCAAAAGAAATTCCATTGAAACTTTTTGTATTCGAACTTCTTTACTGTAATGGCGTTTCTCATATTAATGATTCATTTACCAAGCGTCGAGAGATTCTAGAAAAAGTAATAAGCAAAAAAAATATTCCAGAAAAAAACACAACTATTTTAGCGCCTCATGAATTACTTTCAGATGCGAGTATTATTGAGAAAAACTTTGATGATGCGGTGGCAGGGGGGCTTGAAGGAATTATCGCAAAGAAATTAGATGGAACATATAAACCAGGTGCCCGAGGGTGGAATTGGATTAAATTTAAAAGAAGTTATTCATCAAAAATTCATGACACAGTTGACTGTCTCGTTATGGGATATGACGTGGGAAAAGGGAAGAGAACGGGATTTGGTATTGGAGCATTTCTTGTGGGAGTATATGATGAAAAAGAAGAAACGTTTAAAACAGTTTCAAAAATAGGAACAGGATTGACTGATGATGAATGGCGAGAAATGAAAACACGATGTGACAAACTACAAACAAAAAAGAAACCACTTGAATATACAATTGATAAAACGATGGAAGTTGATATGTGGGTGATCCCCGGAATTGTGGTTGAGATTAAGGCGGATGAAATAACACAGTCTCCTAGTCACACAGCTTTGTATGCACTGCGTTTTCCTCGATTAGTTCGATTTCGAGATGACAAATCAAAAACAGATGTTACAACTTTTTCCGAAATCTCCGGTTTGTATACCACACAGGAAGCTTAAATCCCCTTTTTAATTCGATTATTGTTTTATCATGATAGAGAAGTGTCTTCATAAATCTTTGTGGATATTCACTGAAAAAAGAATAGGGGTTTTTTCTCATTCTTCTACTGGATGTTCCAACAATCATAATATTGTCTCTTTTTATTCTTCCTCCCACTTCTTGGATATGGTAGGCGAGGTCAATATCTTCGTGAACGAGTTTGTCATTTAAACAAACTTTGTTTTTTACTTTTTCCCATATTTCTTTTGTGATAATCATGTTTGGCCCAACAAGTGTTTCTCCACCACGATGAATTGGCTTCATCATATCAAGGTAGGCACGAGCAATAAGGGAACTTTTTATAGGTGCATCATAAAACATAATTGGTCCGGTGAGGGCGTCGATATGATAGCGTGCAAAATTACGATGAACCCGTGAGATCCAATTTGGAGGGAGTTTAGTATCTGCATCACAGCGAGCTATGAGGTCATATTGAGCTTCATTAAATCCTGTATTGCGTGCAGCAATCATTCCTTGTGTGACTTCATTAACGACACGAACAAAAGGATACTTTTCGACAATGGAAAGTGTTTTATCTGTTGAGTTGTTATTTACCACAATAACTTCATCAGGTTTGATTTTTTGTGTTTGAATACTGTCAAGACATCCGGCAATATATTTTTCCTCATTATATGCTGGAATAACTAAGGATATTTTCATATATATATTCTAGCAGATGATATAATAAGGACCGATATGAAGCCATTTTTCAGTATTATCATCCCCACCTTAAACGAAGAAAAATTTGTGGGGAGAGTTCTTACAGATATAGCATCTCAAACATTCACCGATTTTGAAGTGGTAGTTGTTGACGGCTCTTCTACAGATAAAACAAGATTCGTGGCAAAGTCTTTCTCTCGTTTTTACAAGGTTAATGTGCTTAAAGTTACAAAGCGCAATGTATCTTTTCAACGAAATAGCGGTGCTTCCAAGGCTAAAGGCTCATATCTGGTATTTTTGGATGCCGATTCTCACATAAAAAAGAATTTTCTGAATAAACTTTCCATTTTTATTCGGAAATATAAAGGATTGGTTTTCATACCTGCTATATATTCGGAAAAAAAAGATGTACAGATGCAAATGATGTTTGACATCATCAACACCACTATTAAAATTTCACAAAACTTAGCAAAACCTTTTTCCTCAGGTGGGAATATGATTGTTGAAAAAAACTTTTTTCACTTAATTGGAGGATTTGCAGAAGACGTATTCATGTCAGAAGATCATCAACTCATCCAGACTGCCTATCGATTTGGGGTTCATGCTCGTTTTCTTGACTCAATCCAAGTAGCATTTTCATTAAGACGAATGGAAAGAGAAGGGAAACTTAAATTGTTATATAAAACAGTAGTGAATACTATTCATTTCATATCAAACGGTAAGGTTGAAAAACACATTATTGAATACGAGATGGGAGGGCATCTTTATCACAAACAAAAAAATAGTCCATTTACTCTCGAAAAGATATTAAACATGCCAGTTAAACAGATACAACTTCTTTTGAAACAGCTTTTAAGCGACTAATCTAAGTTATCCACCTTCACTATCTTTTTATCCACATTTTTAGTTTAGGCTGATATATCAATGTTATATTGACATATAAAAATATAGGATAACTCATAGTAATTGAGTATTTTTCTATAGGACTTGACAGATGGTTTTACATTCTGTACACTCACTTTATGAAGATTTCTATTCGGTATAAACAGCTACCAAAATTGGAAACATATAGTCTTGGAAAAGAGATGTTGGATTTTGCTAACTTTCAATTTAAAAGCTTAGTAAAGAAGAATTTAGGAGTGCCTGTGAAGACGTTCCGATTGTAAGCCAAAAAAAAAGGAGCATCACTACCGCTCGTATGTAGGGGACGACGAGTAGTAATGCTCAGTCAATACGTTATCACACCTTTATAGCCTTGTCAAGAAGGCTATCTTTTTAGTTGATACAGAGCCCCAAACCCATTACTTGATTCAAATATTTTTTTACCTAGATTGAGGAACTTGGCTTCCTGAAGCTCTTTGTATTTTTGTCTTTCTAATGAGGACACGATAACATACGAAATATCATACTTCTTAATAAGTCTTTTCGTCATATCTAAATCTTTTGATTCATAAAGAGCATTCACATCAGGAATGCGCTTCCCTACAGCATCTGCGCTCCCTCTCCAGAGCCATTCATGCACCCACCATCCGGCAACTGTTGGGAGACCTGTGTAGGCGCTCACATGATTAAAATCAGTATACGAATCACCTTGTGCTTCAAGGATAACTGGTTGGCCTGTAATATGTTTATTTAAATAGGTAATTATTTCTTGTGTATCTGCATTTTGTGCTGAGAGCCATCGTGCACCATTCAGTTGTGGAATTTTATCTAAGGCACCATAATATGAGGGAGCTGCATAAAACATATAAATTCCCACAAAAAGAAAGGGAATAATCCAGAATATTTTTTTTATTATCTTATAACGAGAATTTGTACGAGATATAACAAAGTATGTATAGGTAGAAGCAATACTCATCATCATAAATGCTTGATATCCCATTTTAAACATGGTGTTGGCTCGAAAATGTGTGGGATAGATATCTTTTATGTAAAAAAATTCTGGAATGAGAATGAGAAATATTCCAAATGAAAAGAGAATAAAAATATAATCATCGGTCAAATGTTCTTTGTACTGCTCAGCTGCCTTTCCCCATATAAAGAGTAGGAAGGAAATAAAGAAAAATCCCCATAAGACAAAAAGCATCCATAGTTCATCTGGTTGACAATTTCCCTTTTCAAATATAAAAGGTCCAATTTTTCCGATATCAACAAGGAATGATGGACTACAATTCATCCCTATTGCAGTAACAAATGGCTTAAAGTGAATAGAAAAGGGAAGCGAAAAAGCGAAAAAAGAAACAAGAAGAACTGCCGCATGTATGATGAATTGTTTGGAAAAATTAAACATAATAAGCAAGAAGACCATGGTCAATAAGAGATAAATAGGTCCATCAAACGCATTGGTCATATAGTGAATTGCACACATAAAACCGATAACAGTGGTAAAAAAGTAAGGATTTATGAGAACTGAATGTTTTTTATCATTTTTATGAGTAAAAAAGATAAAGAGAATTGCCAAGGTAAGGAGCACAAAAAGAATGTCAAAAACATGTCCATGCAGGTCTGCAACAACATATGAGTATGATGGGAACTCATGGATGGTAAATGGAATAAATCGAGTAGCATTTGGGTACCAATATTTTGCCGGATTGTATCCTGAGAGGACTTCCCAAAAAGGAATTGGTTTTTCTGCAGGATAACCTGAAGTAAATAAATAAATAGTATGCAAATTTCCTCCAAAATTGAGAATCCATGATCCAAGAAGACCAAAAAATACTGCAAGGCGCAACTTTTTACCAAATGAAAACACAATTTGCGTTACAAGTGAAAATGTTGTCACCATCGATTGTGCAAAAATAGTTGAGAGGAGGAGATTATATCCAACTTCTGGAAGAACACCACTAAGGCGTATTTGAATTGCACCAGCTAAATGACCAAAGTAATAATAGTTGATGGGGAGTTTTGAATACCATATATCAAGGGGAGGAAAATATGTAGTTCGTAAAATTGACTGCATAAAACCAAAATCCATAAATTTTTCTAAGCCATGAATAGAGGGTTCTTGACCTCGAACATAGGTCCAAAAGAAGAGAGATGTGAGAAAAAATAACTCTTCAAAAATGATAATTCGCCATGGAGTTTTTTTAGTCTCTGTTTTGTGTAGAACAGTTCCAACAACTAATGCAACGCAGAGGAGTACAACAAGAGTGGTTAGGGTGAATGGCGCAATATGGAGATTCCCAAGAAGAAACACGCCATAACTAAGAAGAAGAATCCCAATTGTTTTAGAAAATGCATATCCTTGATCAAAGAAAGAAGAAAACAATTTTTTTGTGATACCAAAAAAAATAACCCCTATACACAAAAGGGCAAAATACCACTGCAATGTTAGAGATATCCATTCCATAGTAGCCTATTATATAGGAAACGACGTATATGATGTGAGTGGTAGATACTTTTCAAGACTAAAAAAGCATGATTTGTTGTACAATACAACAATATGGAAAGTAAGTATATACCAGCTCTGTTTGAGCAAAAACTATCTTCATTTTGGGAGACAAAAGGGTATTTTAAAGGGGTCATTGAAAAAGATAAAAAGCCATTTTGTATTATTCTTCCACCTCCAAACGCAAATGCAGATCTTCATTTGGGACACGCAATGATGGTATATGAAGACATAATGATTCGATATCGAAAAATACAAGGAGATAACACATTATGGATGTATGGCACTGATCATGCGGGTATAGAAACTCAATTTGTATTTGAAAAACATTTAAAAAAGGAAGGGAAAAGTAGGTTCGATTTTGAACGTAATGTTTTATTCCAAATGATATTTGATTTTGTGTCTCTAAATAAGAATATTATGAAGAATCAGCTTCAAAAACTTGGATTTGGACTCGATTATAGTAATCCAAAGTTCCCAATGGATGAAAATATCGTAAAGATTGTTCACACGACTTTCAAAAAATTATTTGACGACGGACTGACTTACCGTGCAAAAAAATTGGTAAATTATTGTGTCAACTGCGGCACTTCTTTTTCTGATCTTGAGGTTGATTATGAAGAAAGAGAGGGGACTCTGTGGAATATTAATTATCCTCTTCGAGATGAAAAAGGCTCAATTACAGTAGCAACCACCCGCCCAGAGACACTTCTGGGGGACACTGCCATTGTAGTTAACCCAAAAGATAAGAGATACAAAAAACTCATTGGAAAATATGTGATAGTACCTCTTATTGGAAGAGAAATTCAAATAATCGCCGATGATGCGGTCGATATTAAATTTGGGACAGGAGCGGTAAAAGTAACACCTGCCCATGACCATAACGACTGGGAAATAGGACAACGACATTCACTACTTCACATTCAAGTCATTGGAACAGATGGAAAAATGACTAAAGATGCAGGTGAATATGTTGGGCTCACTATTTCAAAAGCGCGCGAAGCCGTTCTTCTTTCTCTTAAGGAAAAAGGGCTTCTTGGTGAAGAAAAAAAACACGTGCATAGAGTTGGAAGATGCTATCGATGCAAGAGAGTAATTGAACCATTACCAAAAGAACAGTGGTTTATTTCCATAAAACCATTGGCCCAGAAAGCAATTGAAGCGGTAAAAAAGGGAGAAGTTGAAGTATATCCAAAACGATTTAAAAAAGACCTTATTCGAATTTTAGACAACTTTATTGACTGGAATATTTCTCGACAAATTGTTTGGGGTATACGTATTCCTGCTTATAAGTGTGCAGAGATGAAGAATGAAGTGTGTCAACATGAAAAAGGATGGTTTGTGTCAATCGAAAAACCTACAAATTGTCCTCATTGTCATTCTGAGATATTTGCTCAAGATGAAGATACATTTGATACATGGTTTTCTTCAGGTCAATGGCCATATGTAACGCTACAAACTTCTGGGGATGAAATGTACAACCATTTTTATCCAACTTCAGTCATGGAAACTGGTCACGACATCCTTCGTGCTTGGGTTGCACGTATGCTTATGCTTGGAATTCACATCACAGGAAAAGTTCCATTTAAAACGGTGTTTCTGCATGGACTCGTACGAGATAAACATGGTCAAAAAATGAGTAAGAGCAAAGGAAATGTAGTGAATCCTTTAGAGGTCATCAAAACATATGGTGCCGATGTACTGCGTGCAAGTCTTATGTTTGAAACTAAAGAGGGAAGTGATGTGGTCCTTACAGATGAAAAAATGATTGGTATGCGCAATTTTGGGAACAAGTTGTGGAATATTGGACGTTTTATCTATATGAATAGACCCGAGAATAGAGAGAAGAACACAGAAAACATAGATCTCAAACCTCCAGTTGATAAAAAAAAGACGTTGGAAAAAATGGAAAAAGAACTTGAAGCGGTAAAGAAGAATTACCACAAGAATATGAATGGGTACAAATTTGGACATGTATTAGGTGATCTTCATGCATTTATTTGGCACAGATTCGCCGATATATATCTAGAAGAGCTGAAAGAAGAACTTAAGAAAGGAAATATAGATATACAAAATTCGTTAGAAAAAACATTTTTAGAATGTATTGTTTTCTTACATCCATTCATTCCTTTTGAGACTGAAGCCTTATGGCAAGTGTTCAAGGGGGAAAATGAGTCAATTTTAAAACAAATGGTTTGATATAATAGGAGCTTGATTATTTATTATTATTAGATCATATGCCAAAAAGAACATTTCAACCAAAAAAGGGAAAACGCGTAAAAACACACGGATTCTTGAAACGCATGGCGACTCCAGATGGCCGCAAGGTTATATCAAGAAGACGAGCAAAAGGAAGAAAGAATTTAACTGTTTAATAACCATTTGACTCACGTATGATGCAACCCTTGCTATCGTTTTATAATACCGTTTTTGTAAATCCAATTGTTAACTTATTGGCTCTCTATCATTACCTGTTAGTATTAGCAAAGGTACCAGGAGCATTAGGATTTTCAATTGTCGCGCTGACAGTAACCATTCGACTTCTTCTTCACCCATTTTTTAAGCAGCAAATGGATTCTGCCAAAAAGATGCAGGACATTAAACCTCATATCGACAACCTCTCTAAGAAACATAAAGGGGATGCCAAAAAGATGCAAGAAGAACAAATGAGGTTATATCAAGAAGCGGGCATCAACCCAGCTTCCGGGTGTCTTTTTATGATTATTCAAATTCCTGTCTTTTTAGCGTTATATCAAACACTACAACATTTTTTTGTAGCTGACACTTCAAAAATAATCCTTTCTCTTAATAAGATTTTGTATTTTCCACTACTTCATTTTAAAACATTGGATGTGTGGTTCTTGGGGCTTAATTTAGCAGCTACTCCACAACAAATGAAGTCTGTTTTTGCATATCTTATCCCAATAGTCACCGCTATTTTGCAATATTTCCAAACTGTAAGCACAACAGCAGGCATGATACAACCACAAGCAGAACCTACAAAGACAAAAGATGGGAAAAAAGATGATAAATCTACCGGAGACGATTTTCAAAAAGCAATGAATACGCAAATGAAATATGTGTTTCCTCTTATGATTGGATGGTTTGCACTTCGTATGCCAATTGGACTTGCCCTTTATTGGAATATATTTTCTATCTTTAGTATAATCCAGTACGAATTGCACAAAAGACAGTCAAAGACGGTTGGGAATGCCAATGTCAAAGCATTGCAGAAATGATTATTAATATTATTATTTATTATATTTATGGATAAACTTAACGTAGTACGAACAGAGACTGAAGCCTTGTTAAAAAAAATAGTATCTCAATACACCCTTGAGGTTGTAGAAGATGCTGGAGCTTTTCAAATAGTCATTAAAACTGAAGAAGCCCCATCTCTTATTGGACGACACGGAGACACAGTTCGCGCATTTCAAAAAATTCTTGAAGTTATGCTTTTTCAGCAATTCAAAGAACCTGTACGACTTCTTATCAATGTAAATGATTACCGTGAGAAACAGACAGAACGATTGAATGAAATGGCACGGGAGTATGCACAAAAAACAATAGATAGTAGAATGGCAGGGTATATTAGCGATCTTTCGTCATATGAAAGACGCATTATTCACCAACTGATTACATCGGAATACCCAGATCTTACCAGCTATTCTGTTGGAGAAGGACGAGATCGTCAACTTGTGGTAGACTTGAAGGAGAATGCACCCCAAACTACCACTAATCAAGAATAAACAGAAACGAGTGAATCCACTCTTTCTTTTATTACTTCCACTTCTTGTTGTATTAGATGTGGTTGTGTACTTTATGAATCGTTCTACTTGCTGGAATTGTTTTGGCATAAATGAGTTTGTTCAAAACTCATCGCTTTCATTCCATATCCTATCTCAAACGCTTCCTTTTTTATCAAAAAAATAAGCTGTCAAGGGGTATTTGTAATCTTCAACTTTTGAGGATATTTTTCGTGCTAGAATGAATATATGGCACATGATGGTGTGGAGAACAATTCGGGATCTCAGAATCTTGAACAACAACTTCAACAGAGGGTTGCTTCTCAAACTGCTGAACAGGTAAATCAAGAATTAATCAATATTGAGAATAAGGTAAAAGAGGTAAAAACAGCAATTGCTATGTCATTAGCAAACAAGCAAACACAACATTACTTTGAAGGTAAAAAAGAAGATGAAGACTCTCCTAAAGGCAAGGCAAACTCCATAAAAGATTTTATTCAAAGAATCTTTGTGACAGCAAGAACTGCCCCTGAAAAAATTCCGTCCTCTGAAAAGCCAGTTCAAACTGAGCTGACAGCACCTCCACAAACACCTGAGAGCACAAAGCTCATAAATAAACTAGGTGAGAAAATTCATATAGAAGATATTAATGAACAAAATGCTCCATACTTCTATGACATCGTAAGATCGATCACGAACGGTGAGATTAAATCTGCGGAAGATTTGGCTCGGGAGTTAGGAAAAGCGGCAGATCTCCAATTTATATCGCCAGGCATTTTTGAAAAGATGCAAAAGACTGGGGTTGAGTATGCAGTCTCAAATAACGTTACTGAAAAAGATGCAAAAGAGATGTTTGGACTTTCTGAACAAGAAAATCAAAACAAAAGTCCGCAAGAGAGAATGAGAGAACAAGCAGAGGCACTTGATAAACAAAATTTTGATCAAAATTGGCAACAATATTTTTCAAGCTATTTTAACAATGAAGAAGACCATAAGCTTATTGAAACATTGTATTCTCCAAAAAAATTTGTTAATTACTATAAAGAAGTTCAAGAAAAAATAAGTGCTGATTATAAAATAACTGACAAAGTAGAGGTGGCGCAAAAGGCATCAGCTGAGATGGAGGTAAAAATTTCCTTGCTATTTGCGAAGCTATATGCAAAACTTGATCACGAAAGTCCAAAAGAGTTCTTCCAAACAATAGAACAAGAAGATATTATGAGAGGTATCACTCCTGTTAAAAGTGAACTTAAACGAAGAATTCAAAGACTCGCACAAGATCTTCATAAGTATGAGCATGAGCTTCAAGAGAAAGGGGAAGATGTTCCATTCTATCGTCGTCTTGAAGAAGATACAGAAAAAGCAGCACTCGATATGGGTGAGGGAAAATTAAAACCAAGAC
>JAPLYQ010000144.1 GCA_026395475.1 Candidatus Roizmanbacteria bacterium
TGCTTCTTAACTATTGCGTGATCTCCGATTTTCATGGTACGATCTCCAAATCAGATTCTTTGAATGACCATGTTTCTTTGCGTGTAAGATCTAGCGTTACCCACCAATCCCATCCAGAATCTTCGCAAGCGGATTCAATCTCTCCATAGCATTCACCAAAATCGTCATTTTCTGGTTTTACTCTAACACGATCTCCGATTTTCATGTAATAATCTCCAATTCATGTTCGTAAAACGGCAAAAGAATCTTATTATCCATCATAACATACCAATCGTGATCATTATATTCCCACTTTCTTACTTGATGTGAGATTTTTCCTTTATCACCTTCAGTAAAATTCTTTGCGCCAAGATAGACGGCGACTTTCAGTTTAACACGATCTCCGACTTTCATTCGATTGACTCGTTTAATTTTATCGTATCGTTAGGTATAACCTCTAAATCAGATTCATCGAAGCCCCAATCCACACAACTTCCGTCAAGTTTAACGAACCAGTCGTCGATTGCTGATGCTTCAATGATTTCTCCTTCTGCTTCTGGAAAAATAACAGATTCGCATCTAACTCTTACACGATCTCCTACTTTCATTCGATTACCTCTAATTCTGATTCTTTGAACGCGATTGTTCTCATTGCTAAATCAAGAGTTACGTACCAATCCCACCTGTTATTTTCGACTTCTGAGTAGATCGTTCCTGTGTCGTCTGTAAATTCGCAGTCTGACGCAGTTACTCTAACTTGATCTCCGATTTTCATAAATGCTCCTCGTATACCAACGATTTTAATCGTTCAATGAACTCTGTTGAATCGGTGTTCAGTAACTGAATCAACTGGTTCGCTTTATCTTCGGTAAGTCCGGTTGAGTTAGGTGTGTGAACAAATCTCAAAACCATGTGCCACATATCAGAATCATCGTCAACTATCGCGAATCTTGATATGTTGTATCGTTCTCTGTTTCTAAGCAGCCATACAGCGCTTTCGTATCCACGATACCAGTTTCCAGACCAAGGAGATTTTGCAAACTCCGTATTTTGCTCTTCAATATATTTCTTGCTAAAGCTAACGTCTTTGTAAACTATTGGATTTAATCCTACTATTCTCTTGGCATACTGCTTATCCATTCCTGCGGCCATGAGAATTCGTGCGATTATTCCTGTGGTGTTATTCATTCTCCAAACGCTACTGACAGAGACATAGCAATTCGTTTCTTGAATAATGCGTTGTAGATGCGCTACTGCTACCGGATCTACGCGATCCGCAGATTCTGCTGTACGTCCTGCTTCGGTCTGCGCGATAGCGAAATCACGAGAATTTAACACTCCGTCAATGTCTAGGAATAATACTGAGTTCATTTAAGTCTCCAGAACTTAGCGCGTTTTCTCTGGTGCAAATAGTATGCTAAATCGCGTAACCGTGCGTATCTGTATTGCCATGTTTGCGAGCGCATTGCTAGAAAATATCGTTGATATTTACCGCGTTCTTGTCTCATATGCCTTCCTATAATTCTTCTTCTATCGTAAGTTCGCTTTCATCGAAGTATAA
>JAPLYQ010000028.1 GCA_026395475.1 Candidatus Roizmanbacteria bacterium
TGGATACAGAATACCTGCAAGCATTTTTAAAGTAGATGTTTTTCCTGCCCCATTAGGACCAATAAACCCAACAAGTTCATTCCCCTTAATTTCGAGTGAAATATTCTTAACAGCCTCATGTTCTTTGAACTTGCGAAAGAATATATCTTTCAGAAGATTATTTTGTCTTACATGGGATTTATAGATTTTAGTTACGTTTTTTACTGTGATCATATTTATTTATTCCAATCACTTTCTCCAGATTCTGTCACTCGTAATTTCCCCCGTCAGTGCTCCAAAACCTTCAAATTGCCTGCTGGCTTGAAGTTTTGTGCGCGCTGCCCCGGTGCCCTTTACTCGTGCCATCTGTCCCTTTTTTCTAATTTAACTAATTCAACCAATTTAACTGACTTTGATCGTCTTCATCCTCCCCAACTTTGGTATCTTTTTAGGGAAAAATTCCACAACTTCATCACACTATAAAACAATAAGGCAGATATCGCAAGAGAAATGAAAAATCCTGAAGGGGAGAGAACTCCAAGTAACGCTTGAGGAGGGAAGGAGGTCATGATACCAATAGGAATAACAAAGGTAAAAAAGCTTTTAATTGGTTCTTTATAAATAGCCATAGGAAATCTTCCTAAACTTGTCATATCACGATAGATAAGAATTGTATGATCAACTTCGGTTGTCAGAATGCCAAGGGCGAGGACAAGAATATGAAACGAGGTTGCAATCCACAATGCATTTAAAAAGAGAATCAAAAAAGGCACGAAATGTGTGAGTGCAACATGTCCTTGAATGGCAACTGCAATAGTAATAAGTGAGTAGGGAATCAACAAAACTACATCAAGAACATCTACACCACCCAAAAGAATACGAAGGAATGGATGATAAGGTTTGAGAAGAATAGTATCAAGGGAACCGCTCACCACAAGTGAACGAAATCGATACACCTCTCGAAACAATACTTGAGAGATAGTATCAATAAGATTGAATATCATGTAAAAGAGCGCGGCTTCTTGGAACGTGTAGCCTTTCAGAATTCGCGTACCTCTAAAAATAAAGAAGAGAAGAAAAAACATGAAAGCAAAACGTGCTATTTTCCCAAGAGAAAAGACAACGATACCAATACGGCCCTGTGTGGTAGTCCGCATACTATTTTTTGCGAAAAGCCAAAATATGGTAAAGTTGTGCTTCATAATCATTTATATGCAATTCTCACATATGTCCTAACTCATGCTCCAGAGTCTGTCACTCGTAATTTCCCCCGTCAGTGCTCCAAAACCTTCAAATTGCCTGCTGGCTTGAAGTTTTGTGCGCGCTGCCCCGGTGCCCTTTACTCGTGCCATCTGCTCCGTTTTTCTGATTTCAACCGATCTCAGCTAATTTTAACTAACGTCCCCAAAATGAAAAATTTTTAATCCCTTTTTTCCAAAGGAAGCGTGCAAGAAAAAATAATCCAATGGCCCATCCAAGAGAGCATATTAGCTGTTGGATAAAATATGTGTTTTGTATACCATCAACAAGTATTTTTGTAGGCATAAAATAGAGATAGGGAAATGGGGTAAAAAGAAATATTCGATACACAATGGAAGGCAGTAGGTCTAGCGGAAAGTAGGCGCCTGAAACAAAGGTGACAAGCATCATGAATAGGAATCGTGGAGCCCACACATCTGGTGTCCAGAATCCGATGAATGACAACATAAGGTTTATCGAGAAGGAAATACAGACGCCACTGCAGAGAAAGACCAAAAACCAGCCCACTTGTTGTGGAGGGACAAGTGGAATTTTAAAACTAAATACAATAATGATGAACTCGATAATACCAAAAAATATATTCATAAGTTTGTCTGCGGCGTCTGTTGCTGCGTAATACCCAAAAATGGAGAGAGGTTTAAGTAGTAGATTCATAATGCCTCCGCTTTGTATCTCATATGCAAGATTTGAAATACGCGAACTTGAAATAAAGGTGGTAACAAGGCTGGAAAATAACAAATAGGAGAGTAATCGTTCTTTTGAGTATGATCCAAATGCAGATCTGCTATCAAACACTCCCATCCATAAAAAGAGAGTTACCCTAGTGGAAAGAATCATACGAAATCGCCATAAAACAAAGTTAAGGCGATATGCAAAATACTCTTTTAGAGTAACAGTAAATACTTGGAAATAACGCCTCATGAGGATTAGTATACAGTTTGACAACCCTATTTGGTGTGGTATACTTTCTATCAGATCCTCTTCGATAGGATTGGCAATTTGAAAACTTTTTCTGAACAATAATATATAGGGTATTTGTTAAGCAATTAACAGAAATCTGGCGTAGTATCGTAAGCCTTGGCCCAAGATCTCACCACAACCCTTTAAACGTATCGAGAAAAAGTTTCTGCACAACCGTCCTTGAGGATCAAAACAGTATTCACTTTTAGCATAACATCAGTCTTCCTGTTGTTTATTTTGCCCAATGGTTCACACAAAAATGGTATCAATTGACAGAAGTTGCATAGTTTCCTTATTAACACAGTAGTTATTTTATTATTTTTTATTTAATTTATTCCCTCTCTTATGTTTACAAAACGTTCAAAACCTGCTTCAAAAGCACCTGTTGCCTCACTACAGGAACAATCAGAAACACTTGATGTTTCTAAAATGCTTGACCAACTCGAGTCAACACCTATTATGACAAAAGAAAATAGCTATGAGGCGCCACAACCAGAACAAAAACCTGTTGTAGCCGCCCCATCTGTTGCTGCAGCTCCAGTCAAGGCTGCTCCACTGGAAGAAAGACTCAAAGAAGACCTGAAAATGAGCTATCCAGCAAAAGGCATTCTTGATGTTACGTTTGGAGGATACGGATTTTTAAGAAAAGATTATGTTATCAACCCAGACAATGATATTTATGTTTCAACCTCCCAAATTCGACGCTTTTGGCTTCGAAAGGGGGACGAAGTAGAGGGATTGGCTCGTCCTGCCAAAGAAGGAGAACGATTTCATTCACTTCTTCTTATCAAGAAAATCAATGG
>JAPLYQ010000106.1 GCA_026395475.1 Candidatus Roizmanbacteria bacterium
CTAAATCTTTACCTTTAGAAGTTTTAAATTTAAGCTTAGAATAAATCACTTGTTTGACGTGTTTTCTTTGTTCAACAGGGAAAGAGTTAATGAATACTTCAGATAACGGTAAAGTAGTTGCTTCAGTCATGGTATTCTCCAATTAAATATTAGACATTAATTCGTTAATTTTAGATTCTAATTCAGCTTCGTTAAAACATACAAAAGCGATACCGCCGCCATAAGATTTGTTATTGTACTTTTTACCGCCTATCTTTTTGGCTCTTGATAACGCAATGTTATAGGTAGCGTCAATATCATATCCATC
The DNA here is from genome assembly GCA_026395475.1 of Candidatus Roizmanbacteria bacterium. Classification (GTDB taxonomy): domain Bacteria; phylum Patescibacteriota; class Microgenomatia; order UBA1406; family GWC2-37-13; genus JAKBEU01. Next base: position 308 of record JAPLYQ010000106.1, read on the forward strand.
ACTTTCTTTAATGAACGTAAGAAAATGGCAAACAACTCTTGGGTTGCCATCAACAGTACGGTTAATTCTTTCAAACTTAATCATATTAAACACTCCAATAACGTTATAGGTTAACTTCATTAAGATCTATTATACGCTGTTTTTATCAAAAGTAAAGCTTTTTTTAAATAGTTCACCGGCTTATTTTTTAAGCGCTTAACCTCAATTCACGCCCGACTAGGCTATTATAGGCTTGTTGGTCTAAAAAGTAAAGTTTTATTTTAGGCACAAAAAAGCCGACTAAAAAGCCGGCTCATTGTTATAATCCTTCAAACTTGAAAAAGGTATAATTAAATGTAACATCACAGGTAAGGTAGGTAACATCTGACTGGTTTGTCACCATAGTCAACCCGCCTAACTCTATTGGTCGTAAGTCATAAAACACTATACTTCGAATCACATTATTAGATGAGGATAAAATCTGTAAGTTTCCATCTGATACTTCATTTAAATTACTGCCATTAATAAAATCACTAAATTGTATCCTTGCTTCAGGAAACCCTAACCCAACCATCCACTTATAAATAGCCAGATAGTTACTCATATCTTCGTCTACAATGAAACTGACAGTCAAATCTGAATACTGAAGATTAACGCCTGATTCATAAAAAGTAGATAAAGGAGTTTGAATTTCAGCTGACGGTAGGGATACGCTTGGAAGAGTTACTTCTTGCGCGAAGTAAGTTAACTCTGGTATTTTTTGAATATTGAATGTGAACCCTGAGGCGCTTAACGGGTTCACATTATGCTGATTTGCAACAAAATTTGCCATTTTAACCCTTTATAGAAAGAGGAATTCTAAGGCTTATCTGTGCTACTTGGATTGAGAACATACCAACACCAAATAGCGCAATATATGCTCCTAAAATTGGTTCAATACCGGTTATCATTAACAGAACACCAATAAAGGCTAACCCGTTGGTGTAAATTGTATAATACTCGCTTTTTTTCATAATTGAAAAATCCCATTGTAGGGTTGAAATAATGTTACTCATGGTTGAGTAACCTCTTTTGTTTTAGGCGTAATTTTGCTCGTGGCATTTTTACTCCCATTAGTATTTAAAGGTAGATACCCATTCAATAAATTCGACACCGTGTAAATAGCGTAAACTACAATTCCGCAACCCATTGCCGCTTTAAGTGTACTTGCTAAGTTATAACCAATTTCAAACATAATATAAGTCCTCAAAAATTCAATTCAAAAAATTACCAATTAGATTCGTCAACAACCGGTACTGTTAGTTCGGTCATTATACCATTTACTTCATAATCAAATTTTACATACAAAGTGTAACCTATGCCGCTAGTGTCTGTATGTAACAAATCAATATGTTGTACTTCAGGAAATCTCTGTAATAAACTTGAGATATCGTTTATATCGCTCACACTGATGTTTTTTATCTTATTCATAATCACCGCGCAAGTAAGCTTTAATCCCGTCTTCAATCTCACGGCTTCGTTTTTTCTTAGGCAAATGAACATGACTTTTTCTTAACAAGGGACTGTTTAAAACCTTTTCCCTTGTTAAATCATTATAGTCATAACCGCCCTTTGGTCTACCATCTGTATAGTTCATATTCTCTACGCTCAATCATACGTTCTCTTAGTTGATTCTCTCTAATTTGTTCTCTTAACATTTCTCTTCTTTCATAGTCTCTATAGCCATTATCGTATCCTCTATCACGAATAATAAGCACATCTATTTCAGCTGGCTGGCTATATACCGTAGAACCAATAATAGCGCCGCCTATAATAGCAGGCAACACCCATTCATCATGAGCTGAAGCAACAGAAGGAATACTTAATACCAACGCCGCAATCAATAATTTGTTTTTCATACACACTCCAATTTAACTAAGGTTTAACTTCATTAAGATCTATTATACTTGATTATTTGTAAAAGTAAAGCTTTATTTTAAATTATTTTCAAAGCCTAGACTTTTTCTATTTAGCAACAAGTTTTATCTAGGTTTTTAGTAAGTCATTGATTTATAAGGTTTTATTAAAATTAGGGATAAAAATAAAAGCTAATAAAATCAATGACTTACGAAAAACGTAAAATTAAAATGGTGACCCTCTAGGGTAATAAGGGTTGAAAATAGTTTACTTTATAGACGAGATTATTTATAATACTATGATAGAAATATAAACGTGAGGACATATGAATATAAGCGAACTACAGGAACAATGGGATATTGATTCAGATATTGATGGTTTACAGCTGGATATAGAATCTATCAAATCCTCAAAACTTCATTCAAAATATATTGGGATATTGGTAGAATCAAAACTGAAACTGATAAAGCTGAAACAGGAATACGCTAATTTAAGAACACTGAAGTTTAGGTATTACCGTGGAGAATTATCTAGGGCAGAATTAACAGAATTAAACTGGACACAGTGTCAGTTAGGAAAGCCGCTAAAATCTGAGATGGACGAGATATTGAAAGGTGATACTGACTTAACAACGATTGAAACTAAAATAGAATACATTGTGTCTATGATATACATGCTGGAATCTATATTAAACTCAATAAAGGATAGAACGTGGAGTATCAGAAACGCTATCGAGTTTAAGAAGTTTCAAGCCGGCGTATAAAATTTTAACAAAAAGAAAAGGGAGCCGAAGCTCCCTTTTATCACATTATTAGAAAAATAATGTTAACTATCAATTACATGATATTTCTGACACGAACAACTCTGTAGAAATAATTTTTGGCAGCATATAAGCCAGTGTTACCAGCGCCAGCATCCAATGTGCAGAATGGGTTAGCAGTGATACCATAACGTGTAGCAAAACCAATTTTTGGTTGGAATGTGTTAGGATCAGAAGCTCTCATTAATTGCAATGG
>JAPLYQ010000068.1 GCA_026395475.1 Candidatus Roizmanbacteria bacterium
CAACAATGTTACTTATTTTTTGAGAACGTTCTAAGTTGTCGTATTGATATGCTCTATTCTCTTGCCTTGCCATTGTTTTCAATCATATCATATTGACTCCTAATCGAATAAGTTATTTCTTCCCAAAAACAGAATTCCAGAGACTTGTCCATCGAGAACGAACCGTTTCTCTGAATGCATTCATATTAGTTTGAATATTCTCTCTTAATGCCTTTTTGCTATCCCATTGTGCTTTCCAAAGTCCTTGACGTTCAGCTTTGTTTTGATCAGCTAACGCCTGCTTACCTGCTTTGATTGTAGGCATTAATGTCAGTTTCTCTTCAGGTGTTTTTCCTTCTAATAAATCTTTTGCTCCATTTTTTAAATTCTCTCTTTCTGTTTTATTCTCATCTTGAAGTTTTGTTCGTGCATCTTTGTTTTCTAGTCTTAACTTTTCTCTTGCAACTTGATTCTCTTCTATAAGATTTTTTCGCTCAGTTTGATTCTGATCTTTTAATTCACGTGCCGCTTCTCCAAATTTGCCGGTCGGTTTAGGTGTAATAGATATTTCTTGAGCTCTAACAGTATTAATAATGAGCAATAAAGTCACAACTGTTAAAAAGATAGGTAGTATTTTTTTCATAGGATTTTAAAAAAATTGATTAATAATTTATATTAACATCACAATTATACATAGTACAAAACATATATGTACTTATTTCTGTATTAGCAGTGCCTCTTCGTGAATTGTATTGAGGATTTTTTTAATAAATTCTCTTCTCAAACCTAAGGAGTCTGCATGAATTAACTCTCTTTCAAGTATTTGATTCCAACGGTTGATATCAAGCGGCTTTAAGCCTAACTTTTTCTTAACCTTATCAATGTCTTTTACAACAGAGAGTCTGTTGTGTAAAAGTTCTAACAATTGGGTATCCAACAGATCAATTTTTTTTCTCAATTCTTCAATTTTTGTCATTTATTTATTCAGGTCGTTATTTAAAATAATACTTTTAAACAACTGTTTTTACTTCCTTATTTTTGACTATGACAAAGATCATCCAAGCTACAAAAATAAGATTATATAAATAGGAAACTTTTTGATTAGTTATATCTAGTAAAAAGGAAAATAAAATTGACCATGTTGCTCCATGCATTCCCATTCGAAATAGCGCCTTATATCCATATGATGTTTTTAATATCTTTTCTATAATCCACATAATTAAAGTTAAAAATACTAGTCCGAGTAATGTCCCTGATTGCCAGAAAAATGCTCCTACAAATGGAAGGAGAATTATGCCAACAACAACTGCAATATCAATCATTTTTGGCAGCTTTGCAAAAAACGGATTTGTACGCTGAATTAATTTTGAATATCCTGCATGATCCATATAAATACTTCTATCGAGATCACTGAAATAGTATACCTGTGTTGAGGTTCTATTACCTTGTTGCTTGTCAGGATATACAAGAGCTAATTTGGTCGCTAAGATGACTGTATTATATTTTGGATAATCGTCCACAACTCCTTTTGTATCTATAACAACCATGTGCTTCCCATCCATATCTCCAAATACTTTCGGAAACTCAATAGCATAAGGCTCTTTCACATTGGTGTATAGCTTGTTATTCGAAATTCGTAATTCCAATTCTTTTGGATATATATTTACAAGCTCTCTCTGGACTGTGGTAATGTATGAAGGAATATTCTTACGTATTGCTATGTATCCTACGCCCATCTGGACTGACCTAATGAGAGATAAACAAATAAGAAGTAGAAAAAGATATTTATATGAGAACCAGAAAGATGCTTTTGCAACGTCCTTATAATAACCGAAGTCTAACAGGGATTTTTGAAAAGAATACCAAAAGGTTTTAAGTTTTTTCATACATTAAGTATAGCAAACCAATAAAAACTTAGCCACGCTTATCATTGTATAAGGAGAAAGTGGAGTGTTTTATGCCATGACGAATTCAAAACCTGTTTGAGCACTCGAATTTGCCTCGTGCGAGTTTTTTGAATGAGGAAGGGTATAAAATACGGAATGACCTATTGAGAGTTTCCTCTCTCAAGGATATCATTCCGTATTTTCTTTTGAATATCTTATCTTCTAAAAGATGAGAATGATTGTGTTTTTAAAGGTCGAGCATTTTCCTGTATGAAGGTTAATGCTTTTCCTGTTTTATTTGCACGTCCTGTTCTTCCAATACGATGAATATAATCTTCGTATGTTTGTGGCACATCAAAATTAATGACGTGTGAAACATTTGGAATGTCAAGTCCACGAGCTGCAACATCAGTTGCAATCATGATATTTACAACATCTTCCTTGAACATGCGAAGGCTTTGTTGTCGTTGAAATTGTGCTTTATCTCCATGGATCGAAGTTACCTTAAATCCCTTAGCAAATAAGTCCTGTGAAATTCGCTCTACTCCCATTTTAGTTCTTCCAAAGACTAAGACTTTTGTGAAGTCTTCTTGGCGAAGAAGGGCAGCAAGCTTTTCAATTTTCATCACTGAAGGTTCAACACTCACAACTTCTTGTGTGATGTGACTTGTTGTTTCTGTTGTTTTAACAGAAATAGTTACTGGATTGGTAACAAAGCTCTTGATAAGGCTATTAATATTTGCTGACAATGTTGCTGAGAAGAAAAGTGACTGTCTTTCTTTTGGCAAATAGGAAATGATTTCTTTGATATCGTTTACAAATCCCATATCAAGCATCAGATCTGCTTCATCAAGAATAACCATGCTAAATCGTTCAAGTTTTAATGCCTTGCGGTCAATTAAATCTTTTAAACGTCCTGGTGTACCCACAACAACATGAGGATTGCGTTGCAATTCTCTGATTTGAGTGTACATAGATGATTTACCAATACAGAAAGAGCTATAAATTGGCATTCCTGAAGTAAACTTTCGAAGCTCATCTTGAATCTGAAGAGCAAGTTCACGAGTTGGAGCAACAATTAACGCTTTATAGTTTCTATCTTTTAAGATTTTTTCAACAAGTGGAATAAGAAATGCTGCTGTTTTACCAGTGCCGGTATTTGCAATTCCTATTACATCTTTTCCTTCACGAATAGCTGGAATTCCTTGCACCTGAATAGGGGTAAGGGTTTTATATCCATGTCGAGTAATATTTTGAAGTAATTGTCCAGGAAGATTAAAATTTTCGAAAAATACATCTTCTACTGGTGCTGTTGGAATAAGAGGAGCGCTTGATGGTTTGATACTTGCTCTACTTATATATGAATGAATTGTGCTATCACTCACACGTTTTGGTCCTCCACCTCGACCTCCACGAAAACCTCCTCCACCGCCACGAAATCCGCCACCGCGGAATCCTCCGCCAGATGGTCGACCTCCATATCCACCTCTAGGTGAAAATGAAGAACGGGTTGAAGTTGAACGAGCACGTGAATTAAACATACGAAACAAAAAAATTATTAAAAAAAGAAAGTAAGAGCTGTTAAATTGAGCTCTATTAACTAAAGAAGATTCTCGAACAATGTCGGGAGTTCTTTTAGAGCTTAAAAATCCGCCGAAGCGGTATTTTCGTCCCTAAAAGTAAAAAACTAAGGGAAATCCGCTGATAGGAGGATACAAGTTATAAAAACTTACTGTCTTAAGGTACTAGTATACTACAGGATAATTCTTCTGTCAATGACAAATATACATTGACAAACATATTGAGAGTACTAAAATGATCGTATATGAACAAAAAAATGGTTCCATTTTTAATCATTTCTGTTGTTTTCATTACGGTCTCCCAGGCTCCAGTTAGGGCACTTCTCCCCATTAATCAAAATCTATTAAAAAATATCAATCTTATTGCCTCTCCAACACCCACACACATTTTGCTTCCTCCTCCCGTTTTTATAACTCTTACTGCAACGCCAGTTCCTCCCACAGCTACGCCTGTTGCACCAACAGTAACACCAATTCCACCTACAGCAACCAGTACTCCAATTGATGTAACAACTACCCCAAAAGTCTCTCCATTAATTTCAGCATCAGCTTCACCAACGATGGTACCAACTCAACCCAAAGGAGGATGGACACAAACTGAAGCGATGTTAGGTGGGGTTGCAGGACTTTTTGGCCTTACCATTCTATTTCTTCTCTGGCCAAAAATAAAAACGTTCCTCCATAGTAAAACAGCATAACGGCTGTTGAAAACGAAAATTGATTATCTCCAATCAATGGGGGACTGCCTATTTTTCTCTAAGTATTCATTGCATTTGCTGAAATGGTGATTCCCATGAAATAAATGGGCAGAAAAAGGGGAAGGATGTCCACTTGTGAGAACAAGATTCTTTTCACGATTTATAGAAGCACCTTTTGTTTGTGCGTATTTTCCCCATAATAAGTAAACAACATGTGTTTTATTTGTGTTTAAAGCTTGGATGACTGCATCTGTAAATATTTCCCATCCTTTTCCACTGTGCGACGCGGGTGTATTTGCACACACTGTTAATACGCTGTTTAGAAGAAGCACTCCTTGGCGCGCCCATCGAGAAAGATCTCCTGAGGGGAGGGGAGTTATTCCTAAATCACTTTTCAACTCTTTATAAATATTTCTTAACGATGGAGGAAGAGTTATCCCATCATTTACTGCAAATGACAGCCCATTTGCCTGGGCGCGATTATGATACGGATCTTGTCCCACGATAACCACTTTCACTTTGTTCAATGGGCATTCATTGAATGCGTTAAATACTTGCTTTGCAGGAGGGTAGATTGTTTTTGAAAGATATTCACTACGTACAAAGCCTGTTAATTCTTCCCAATATGACTTAGTAAATTCATTTAATAATACTTTCTTCCAACTTTCTTCAATGTGGACATCTTTCATAATGAATAGTATAACATCGCATGAAATGACTTATTATTCTTCAGCATTCCTTCAGATATGAATATTATATTTATTCTAGATATGGCAAATCATTCCATATCAACAAGACCGTAATAGCTTACAGTCTTGGAAACCAAGTTTTATGATTGTTCGGCAAAAAAAAGTATTTCTAAAAACAATCAACATCATTTTTGATTATTTGTTGAAGATACACCTTTTTTTCACTCAGAGAATACAAAACTCTGAGTGTTTTTTATTCTCCACATAATTGAGGTTTGTTTTTAACATCAGCTCCTTATGCTACGCTAACAGATTCAACCCTAACTTCCGTGTTATAATGAGAAGCTGAATAAGCGAACATTAATAACCTGGAGAAGTCGCATAGTGGCCTAGTGCGTACGCCTGGAAAGCGTATATAGTCGCAAGACTATCGAGGGTTCGACTCCCTCCTTCTCCGCACTCATTATTATTTGCTTTTTCTTCATAATAAAGATATTATATGAATATGGATTCATATAGTTGTTGTTCATCAAAAACCAAAAAATCAAATGAAATCGTCTCATTAGTTTCTCTCCTCAAAATTGTTTCAGAAGAAAGTAGACTTAAAATACTCTGTATATTACAACAGGGTAGTCATTGCGTCTGTGAAATTGCAGATCACATTGATCTTTCTCAAAGTCTTATTTCACACCATTTAAAGGACCTTAAGGAGGCAGAAATAGTACAAGATGAGAAGAAAGGTTTACGTGTTTACTATTCATTAACAAAAACAGGGGAACACATTATTAATTTGTTATTTAAAATATGAAAATTCAAGTATTGGGAAGTGGATGTGCAAAATGTAAAAAGTTATTTGAAATCACTCAAAAAGCTATAACAGAGATGGGAAGAGACGAGAAAGTTGAATATATAACCGATATTTCAAAAATTATTGAAATGGGAATTATGACAACTCCGGTCCTTGCAATCGATGGAAATCCTGTCATGACTGGGTTTACCCCTGATATAGAAAAAATTAAAAAAATCATTAACTCGGGAGTTAAGACAGATAATATTTCTTCCAAATGTAGTTGCGGGGGAAAATGTTAATACCTAGTATGGATATATTTAAGCCAATTCAACTCTTTGCAGATACTGTCACTTATCAGTGGTTTCATATTATTCCTCATTCTTATTGGGGAGATACATTAAATTTTTTTATCTACGATACAATAAAGATTGGACTCCTACTTATTGTTATTAATTATGCTATGGCATTTACTCGTTACTATTTTCCAATGGAAAAAGTAAGAGATTTACTTCTTAAACGGAGATGGTTTGGACTAGATTATCTATTTGCAGCATTACTTGGCGTTATAACACCTTTTTGTTCGTGCTCATCAATCCCGCTATTTATTGGTTTTGTGGGAGCGGGAATTCCACTTGGCGTGACCTTTGCATTTCTCATTAGTTCTCCACTCGTTAACGAATCTTCTCTCTATCTTTTTCCTGCAATGTTTGGAATGAAAGTAACAATAATCTATAACGTACTTGGCATTATTATTGCAATGCTTGGTGGACTTCTTATTCAAAAACTAGGGATGGAACAATATATTAAGCCTGAACTATTAAAATTCAAATCTCGTAGACAGGTAGAACAGGAAAATGGGGGAGAGTCTCTCCCTATTAAGGAGCTTGTAAAATATTTTTGGAGTGATGGTATGAATATTACAAAAAGTATATTCCCCTATGTCCTACTGGGAGTTGGGATTGGGGCGCTAATTCATGGATTTGTACCGGCTTCATTTATAGTGAAGTATCTATCAAATAAATCATGGTGGACTATCCCACTTGCTACCTTACTTGGTGCGCCGCTTTATGCAAATTCAGTAAGTGTAATCCCTGTCATGGAGGCACTCGTTCAAAAAGGGGTTCCACTGGGGACTGCGTTATCATTTATGACTGCGATAGTTACGGTGTCGATCCCTGAGTCAATGATATTAAAAAAAGTAATGAAGTGGCAATTACTTGCTGCTTTTTTTGGAATAACATTAATTGGAATTATGATCATGGGATATGTTTTTAATTGGATCCTATGATAGTTGCGATAGTGAGATTTACGTACGATACCTTATTTTAAGGTTGTATTTTAATGGGGGCAGCAGAAGCAGCGTGAATTGCCGCCGAAGTTTGATTTTTTGATAGACAAATTACACTTTTCGAATTGACATAGGTAAAGTTAACATTACCTGTCGCACCATTAAGAACATCTCCAGCATCTGCAGTATAAATATTTCCTGCAGTATTTAATGAGAGAAACCAATCACCAACAGTTTGAGCTGTGGTTCTTCTGTAGGCACCGTTGTGGGAGATGATGTTGATATAGGCAGTGGAGTTTCAGTTTGGGGTACACTGCCACCTCCTGCAAGACCACACCCAGATATTATAAATGGGAAAGTAAATGTAGACAAAATTACCAAGTTCTCTCCCACACTTGTTCTATTATCTCCAATGCTAGAATTTAATATCACAGTTTGTTCGATTGCTCCTGCCATGGTTGTATATTATATCACTTATAGATTTATTTGGATTAGAGCGTATTAGCAATCTTAAAACCAAGAGTGTCTTCAATATAAAACCGTCTACTTTATTCGGTCAACACGTATATTTTTTTTGGGACCTGTCCTTTGAGGTCCATTTTTCCATTATCAAATGTTACGCTCTCTGCGTGGAATGAAGAGCTGTGTTTTTGAATAACATCGTTCAGTACAGATTCTGCTTCCTTATTCGCCTGAGCAACAATGTCCCCAGGAATTGGGATTGCTCCTATTTGCACATTCTGTGCATTAACACTGACTGTGTCATTAAATACAGATCCTTTTCCTTTTACATAAATAGGTACTTCAATTGGAGGAATATTGTATTTTTGCATTGCATCTTTTATTTGGCTTTCGGAATAACCAAGGGCTATCGCATAAGGAATTGCCTTTGATACGACCAAGATTCCTGAAGATTCAATTGTTCCATCAGGATGGATAAGAATTTGTAGACTTTTTACAGGATAATTTTTCCAAGGACGATTGTTAGAATGGGCGGTTAATTCTTTGCTATCCATCGTGATTGATACATCTTTTTTTCCTTCAAATGTATAGTCTTTAATTGAATCTGTGCTTTTAATTGATACAAGCTCTACGCCCATTTTGGCGATTGCCTTAACAGAATCATCTTTAGTTATTTTAATACCCAAATCTTTTGGACCCGCGCCAACAAGAGGGGAAAGGCCTGGTACAAGGCCCATTACGGTAAGTGCAACTAATACGATAAGGACCGGGGTTATGATCATTCCAAATAGTATTTTTAGCATATCAGTAGTATAACAAAACTATAAATTATTTATTTTCTGCCACCAATTATTTGATCCAACCACACGCAATTCCTCTAGAAGTTTCAATGCAGACTCTGTTTTAAGGACTGTTTTAAAGTTATCTCTCCATTGCACAGCTCCCACATTTCCTTGATCAACTAATTCTTGTGCAGTAAAAGCCATTTCAAGCATGTTAGCATCTTTTGCAATGTTTCCCATTACTGTTTTTCTGAAATCCGTTTCATTCCATAAGCGGTAAATGTCTTCTTTCATAAATGGAACTTCTGCAAGTTGCTCTGTTATTGCTTCTTCTTCAAACTCTTTTACATTTTTAATGTATTTACTTGCTGTTCGATGAATATCTCCCAATCGACATTCTCCGATATCTTTGAATGTCACCGCTGTTACAACTTCATATGGATTTTCATATTTTTCCATAACCGCCAAGATATATCCAATCTGCGCAGCACGCAGACAATGTGCAGCAACAGTCTCTGGATTGTCTACTCCAATAATCCGCCATCCTTCATGTTTAATTCTTTTAAGTTGACCCAGTTCAAAAATAAAGTTGGTGATAGATTTAATATTCATACGAATGATTTAAATTTATTAACATAGAGAGTCCGTTCTTCTTGCGTTGTATCTATTTTACTTTTAACATTTTTAAAAAATGAATCATTTGTATAGCGAGGAAATATATGTAGATGAAAATGGAATGCATGTTGTCCTCCTGCAGGTTCATTATTTTGCTGTAAAGTTATCCCTTTGCAGTTATATGCTTTTTTCATGGCAATCGAATATTTCTTTGTATTGTCAATAATATGATGTGCAATTTTTTCAGGTAAATCATAGATATGCTCGTAGTGACTATTGGGGACAATAATGATATGTCCTTCGTTTCCTTTGATAAAAAAGGAGTTTACAAAAATGGAAATATAATCATCACCATAAATCAGATCTGTTTTCTTCAAAAGAGTATTTTTGTTTTCAATTCCTTTTACCCCCAAACAAATTGGGCAAATGTAGTCATGAGGGCTATGGTTGAACATAGTAGTATTGTAGCAAAATCTCTTATTTGAAAAACAATTCTGAAGAAAATGAGGAAGATTTTTCAATTGAATTATCTTCATATAAGGTGAGATATTCAAATGAAAAATAGGGAGTTAACTTTTCTGCAGGAACTAAAAATAAACAGGTGGAAAGTGCATCTGCAAGAAGTGCCTCTTTTGCAATAACCCAAGTTGCAAGAATTTTATTTGGGGAAGTGAGTGTTTTTGGGTTAATAATGTGGTGGTAGGGTCCCCAGGACCGCCGACTTCCTGCTGAAGCACAAATACTTCCTTTTGAAAGGGTAACAACACCAATCGCTTCCTTAAAATCCAATGGATTTTCAAGCCCAATTCTTATCGGTTTACTGCTATACAATAGAATGTCTTTCCCTGCATCAATACAAAATTCTGGAAAACCTTGCTCGATGATAATTTGTGAGACTATATCTATAAGAAGCCCTTTACCGGCAGCTCCAAAATCATATGTTGCTGATTTTTTTATGTTAATAAAAGGGTATGAAAGATCGGCCGTATCTTCCCATGCAGGAGGAGTATGAAGTGTTTTGGGGATCAAAGAATATTCCTTATCATACCCTGCTTCAACTAGAACTTGTCCAATGAGTGGCGTAAATAAGCCGCCAGTGGCGGTATACAGTTCTTTATAGAGCGTAAAAAGTTTCTCAGCGTCTGGGGGTAACTTTACAGCTCCTATTTGCATTAAGGCTGAATTAATAAATGAGTCAGGTCGAAATCGAGAATATGTTTGTTCAAACAGTTCGACCCTTTTTTTTATTAGCTCCTCAAGATATTCCAATTGTGTTGGATTGATAGGTGAGTATATTTCTATTTCCCAGATTGTGCCAATACCCTTAAAAGAAAATGTATTGCTCATATTTCTTACACGGTTTTTGCTTGAGCTTTTATCTTCTCCAATGCATCATTAAATCCTTTTGGGGTAAGGGAAGCTCCTGCAATTTTTCCTAATTGTAAATCATTTATATTCTTACCTATGACTGAAGATTTATATTCTTTAGCAAACGCTTCTTGCTTCATTTTAGAAATAGGTTTTTCAGCTTTAGGGGTCACTTCAGACTCGGTTATCACACCATTTTTTAATGTAAGCTTCACATCGATTTGTTCAGCTCCTGCTGGTGACGTATAGTCTCCTAATTGTTCGTATACTCCATCTTTGTAACTTGTTGTCACTTGTCGTACCTCAACTGTCTTTGGAGAGGCGGGTGGAGTTTCTTTATTGGTCTTATCAGAAAATGCAAAAATACCCAGCCCAATTGCTACAATGAGAGCGATTACTAATAATCCTGTAGTTTTAGAATTCATAGATGTATATGTATAATAACTAATATATATTTAGTATGAGTATAATGAACAAATTACCTCCTGTCAAATATATTTTTTTTGTCGCCCTATAAAGCCCTACTTATGATAAATATGCTTCTAGCTCTTGTTTATTATGTCTGTGGTGCGTATTAATATAGCGGATTGTTCCTGATTTTGTACGCAACACCATTGAATGCGAAATAATATAATCGTTCTTCACAATAATACCCTGGAGAAGGGGGCCGTCAATTACGCCCGTCGCTGTGAATGTAAGATCTTTGCCTCGCGCCAAATCTTCTGCGGAGTAAATTTTGCTGAGATCTATGTGTTTTTACTGGAACTGCTGCTAAAACGCCCTCTGTACTCCCACCCGTTCCGATAAGCATATCAATGCCCGACTCTGGGAAACAAGTAGCAATTGCCCCCGCAACATCACCGTCTGTAATAAGTCTTACTCTAGCTCCAACAGATCTTATTTGTTCAATTAATTTTTCGTGACGTTCTCTGTCCAGTACCATCACAGTTATTTCACGAATATCTTTCCCGATTGCATTTGCAGTCTTTTTTATATTATCAGCTACAGGCGCATCAAGATCGATAACCCCACTTGCAGCTTTCCCAACTACTATTTTTTGTACATAGGTGTCGGGAGCACGAAGAAGAGATCCTGCTGCTCCTGCAACTACTATAGCAAGCGCGTTATATCTCCCATGTGCCACACTATCGGTACATTCGAGCGGATCAACGGCAATATCCATTTCTGGTCCTGATCCTTTTCCCACAATTTCTCCATTAAATAATTCTGGAGCTTTATCTTTTTTTCCCTCTCCAATAACAATTTTTCCTTTAAATTCGATTTGGTTAAAACGGTTCCTCATCTGTTTTACTGCGGCTCCATCTGCGGCATGTTTGTCGCCCCGTCCTATCCATTGAGACGATGCAATGGCTGCAGCTTCTGTAACCCGAATGAATTCAAGTGCTAGATTTCTATCCATAGAAAATAACAATGAATTTATAAAGTACACACTTGCACTATATAGATATTTTGATAATAAATCAAATTTGGGTATAATATGAATATTATTCATTACTGAAAATAATATGAAAAATAAAGCACTTGTACCCGTTATAGGAATTCTCCTTGTACTTGGAGTTGGAGGATTTATCTTCTTCCAACAAAAATCGTCCCCTCCAGTTAGTCCAGAAATAAAAAAGGCTCAACAAGAAGTAATGGCGAATTGTAAATATGATCCTGACTTTTGTAAGTATGCAGCAAACGGAATCGTCGCAATGTCAGGCGGATATACTATGACTAGTGAATCAACGTATAGTGGGAAAAAGTCAAAAATGGTTATGAAGGCCGATGGAAAAGGAAATATGGAGTCTACTTCCTTTACTGATGGAAAAGAAGAGGGAAGCTTTATAACACTCAATAAAACTACATATATGAAAAGCCCCGGTGATAAGGAGTGGACCGAGTTTCCACCATCAAAAGATGAGACAGGAAAACCAACAACAAATTTATTTGATTTTGAAAGTTTAAAAAAAGAATTAGGAGATGTTACAAAAGAAGTAGCTGACACACTTGTTGTAAAAAAAGTTGGAACCGAGGCATGTGGAAAATTAAGATGCACCGTTTTTGAAATGACCGAAAAGGTTACTAATTCAACAACAAAAATTTGGGTTGATACACAAGAATACCGGGCAAGAAAAATGGAGACATCTTCTAAAGTTGGCGTCAGCACAATGACATTTGAATATGGACCGGTTACCATAACAGCACCAGCACCTGTCAAAAAAATGCCCGCTTTTGATTCTACCCTTAAAGATGCAGGAGTAAATATCAATATGGATGAAATCAAAAAAATGATGAAGGACGTTCCACAAACAAATACAGAAGAAACACCAGTAGAGACACCAGCTGAGTAAACTCAATACAAAAAGTTAATGTCGCGAAGTTTATTGTTATTTTGTGCGCCTCGTACCAGGTGCAAAAGGTACGATGAAGCAATAAAATGATAATAAACGGAGCACGAGATACTAATACATTAAACACATGAATCTAACTTACAATAACTGGTCTTTAACACTTGACCTTGATGGGGGTCGTATTCATGACCTCAGTCATAAGGGAGTTAAGGTCTTTGGAACTTATCAACGTATCGATGAAAAGATGGGAAATACTCATGTTTGTACCCCTAGTTTTGATAAAGAAGGACAGGATGTGTATCAACTTCCATTCCATGGATATGCAAGGACGCTTACTTGGAGTGGAGAGCAAATCGCAAACGATACATTGCAAATAAAGACAATTACACCTTCAAGTTACACAT